>JBFLXP010000462.1:0-2476 GCA_040757315.1 Nitrospirota bacterium | reverse complement strand
CCAGGGGCTCGCCGTCGACCTCCATAATATCCATCGCGTAATCTACCACTGGAGCGTTGCTTATGGACGTCCCGATGCCGTAACCGTCGACAACGGGATTCAGGCCCGGAACATCTTCTTCTTTTATACCTCCGCTTACATAAAACCGGATATGGCCGTATCCCCTCATGTCCAATTCCCATCTGCATTCTTCAAGAATGCGATAGAAATTGCCCCGGCGGGAACCGGGTGTATCGAACCGGACGGCAAAGAGGCGTTTGCCCATGGCCTGCGCGACGTTCAGGCATTCAAACTTCTCATCGAGAAAGGTATCAATCAGTGCGACTCTCTTCAACTTCGGCTCCAGCACCTCATCGTATGCCTTAATGGCGTCCACGGTGGAACCCATGCAGATGATCAGCGCATGAGGCATCGTACCCATGGGGTCCTCACCTATAATCTCGCCTGATTTGATGACAGACACACCGTCGCATCCTCCGATATAGGCATTTCGCTCGATCATCGGCGCGAGAATGGGATGCATTCGTCTGGCGCCGAAACTGATCACAACTCTTTCGCCCGCCAGTTTTTTGAACCGGGCCGCCTTGGTCGTAACTCCCGAAGCCTGGCATATCAATCCGAGGAGAGCGGTCTCGTAAACGCAAAAATCCTGATATCTTCCTTCAATTTCCATGACCGGCTCGTAGGGATAAAAAACCGTTCCTTCTCGCATAGCCCGCACTCTAATGGGAAGATTCTTCATCGCGTAGAAAGCCTCCTCAAGCCCGGCGAAAATCGCCCATGGCCAGTTGTCAGGGAGCGATTTCGCGATAAATTCCGCCTTAACAATAGGGTTTATCTTCTTTGCCTTCAGGATCTTCAGGGAACGGTCGAAGTAGACATCGGTGATCTTGCCGTCTAGGATATCCTTTGGTTCAGCCACATGAAACATTGCACCCCTCCTTGCTTTCGGAGTTTGAAGATCGTCGCACTACATGAAGTATATCACGCCTGCGTACTACCTCTTGCCCTCAACAAACTACTACTCAAATCCAGCGATAATAATAGTGAACGATTGATTTATCGGTCATTGCGAGCACCTGTAAGGTGCGCGGCAATCTTCACAAAAATGGCGAGACTGCTTCGCTTCACTCGCAATGACAATTCCTATCGCTGGATTTGGTACTGGAAAAATCGTTTTCATATGCCCAGTTTCGGAAAAACTCGCTCCCTGATGGAATCAAGCACTCTCTCCACTTCCTTTCTCATCGCCTCTTTGTCGGGACCTTGCACCACATATTCACTGTCTTTCAACCTCCCGCTTCCGAACCCTTCTTTCCCATGCAGCCTGAGGAAATCTTCGGGAATTTCATCAGATATTTCCACGTCATTCATGACCGCCCACGCAAGTGTCCATGCCCTTGCGACATTCGCCATATCATAGCCGCCTCCGCCGAGTGCAAGCCATTTCGGGGCTATCTCTTTCATACTTTCCACAACGCGAACAAATCCATTGTTCGTGAAGTTCAAGTGGGCCAGAGGATCTCCGTGAAATGAGTCGACCCCGAGTTGTGTGACGACAACGTCGGGGCTGAATTTTCCGACCAACGGCGGGACGATTTCCTCAAAGGCATAGACAAAGAGCTGATCGTCACAGGTGGGCGGCAGCGGAATATTGACAGAGTATCCCTCCCCCCTGCCCGCTCCGGTCTCATTCTCAAAGCCGCTTCCCGGGAAAAGGATGGTTCCCGTTTCGTGTAACGATACCGTCAAAACCCTGTCCGTAGAATAAAATGCATACTGTACGCCGTCGCCGTGATGTGCGTCTATATCGACGTATGCAACACGCATCCCATTTTTGAGCAGCGACATGATCGCCAGAACGGGATCGTTGATGTAGCAAAACCCCGATGCCCTCCCGGGCATTGCGTGATGAAGTCCGCCTGCAATGTTAAAGGTGATATCGCAGCCGCCTCTCATAATCAGGTCGGCCGCCTGCAAAGATGCGCCTGCAACAAGACTCGACCAATCATACACTCCCTCGAAAACCGGATTGTCGCCGGGACCGAGACCAAAGAACTCAGAGGCCGGTGTCATTTCACCGTTGTTGACGGTTTTCAGCATCGCGATGTAGTCCTTTTCATGGAACATGAGCAAGTCCCTCC
Source organism: Nitrospirota bacterium (assembly GCA_040757315.1). Lineage (GTDB taxonomy): Bacteria > Nitrospirota > Thermodesulfovibrionia > Thermodesulfovibrionales > SM23-35 > JAKLQR01. The sequence goes on along the minus strand of JBFLXP010000462.1, from coordinate 332 downwards.
CATCCGGCGGCTGCGCCTCGATGACGCGGACATCGGGCAGCGAGAGGAGTCCGTACGCCTTGATCAGTTCATAGGTAAGTTTCAGCCGGTAAGGTTTCAAAGGATGTGAGTGTCCGTAGGAATACCGGGCGAAATCGTCACTATAAATAAATGCGGTTTTCATTGCCTTCGTCTGATTGTATCAGATTTCGCTGTCAGTAAATTTTTTCCTTCAATTTTACATAATCTGGTTTTGTGACTAATCTGTGACTCGCTCTGTGCTATGCTTCACCGCATTGGGCATTCGTCGTCGGATTCGGCGAACTGCCAATCAAAAAATGAACGCGGGAAGG
>JBFLXP010000461.1:0-2512 GCA_040757315.1 Nitrospirota bacterium | reverse complement strand
TAGACCGTCAAATAGAGTTGAATGAGACGGTGAACGAAGAATATGTAGAAAAAAACTATCCGCATCTGCCGATGAGAGCATAGCTTGAAATTCTACATCGACGAAGACATCAGCCAGAAGATAGCTGAAATATTGAGAGAGAATAATGTTGATGCGGTCAGTGCACATGAAGTCGGCAGAGGAGGGTCGGGCATATCCGATGAAGAACAGCTCGCATACGCCTCCACGGAGGGAAAATGTCTCGTGACATACAATGGGCGCCATTATATAACACTTACGAGCAAGTTCTTTGAGAAAGAGTGGAAGCACGCGGGGCTTATTATTATACCGAGTTCGATGCCGTCGGATAATTTTGAAATGATATCCAGATCTCTGATCGAATACGCGCGGCAGCACCGGGAAGACATGCCGCCATACAGTTATGACTTTTCAAGAACGGAGAAGGAACTCCTGCAGAGGAAAAGAGCATGAACGTACCGATTCCAGGGAGAAGGAAGAGCATAGACGAACCCGTGAGGCAATGGCTCAAAAAGTTGCGTACGGAAGATCGACGAACCGTGCTCGGGAGTTAGTCAAAACACATCAACCGGGCTTTGCAGTGCGTTGATCAGTGAAAGCACGTATGAATACACAGTCTGTTCAAAAATCCAGCGGGCTCTTGGCCTCTTTTACTGTTCTGCTCGGGACACAACGGGTATAGATCATCGTCGTTCTCACGTCGCTGTGGCCCAGCAGGGTTTGGATTGTGCGGATATCGTAATTGGCCTGCAGAAGATGAGTGGCAAAGCTGTGACGGAAGGTGTGGGAGGAGACGCGCTTGGTGAGTTTCGCCCGCCTTACAGCCTCGTAAAGCGCCAGTTGGACGTGTGTTTCGTGAAGATGATACCGCCGCAGTTCCCTGGTGCCCTCCACAAAAGTCAACGACCGCTGCGGGAAAAACCATTGCCATATGAAATCCTTGCCGGCCGAGGGATATTTCTTTTCAATCGGGTTGTCGAGAAATACACCTGAGTAGCCCTTCGCAAGGTCCTCATCATGAAGTTTTTTTATTGCCTCAAACTGGGCCGCCAGCTCCGGCATGATCGTCTGCGGAAGAGGCACAGATCGGTCTTTAGCGCCCTTGCCATGGATAGTAAGGATTCCGTCGTCGAAGTTGAAATTCTTCACTCGCAGTTGCAGGCATTCGAATAACCTGAGCCCACAGCCATACAGCAGTTTGACAGCAAGATCAAAGGGATATGAAAGATGCTTCAGTACAGCGTCAATTTCCCGCCTCGAAAGAACGACGGGGATATATTTCGATTTCTTCGCACGGGGAATATCCTTGTGTTCGCCAAAATCTTTCTTCAGAATATGACGGTACAAAAACAATAGCGAGTTGAACGCCTGGTTTTGCGTAGATGCCGCCACATTGCATTTTACCGCCAGATATGTGAGATATTCTTTAACATCAGTTGCCGACAATTTGTCAGGGGGCTTATTATGCAGGAAGCCCTGAAACTTGCGGCCCCACTCCGCATATGCCTTGAGCGTTTTTCCGGAATAGTGCCTGGTCTTGATCTCCGCCGCGAGATTGTCGATGAGCTTGTCCCATTCAGGAGACCCGGATTTCTCCAGGCACCGCCATTCACTATAACGACTGCGGGATGACAAAGGAAGAACAAATTCGCCCATAATAACGCCCCCGGCTTCGCCACCCCCTCTTAAGATAAGAGGGGGCTTGGGGGAGTTATGATTCCCGGGGGTAAAGGGGGTTGTTGCTGCCTCCGAAACCTGTAGGGGCAATCCCTCCGTGGTTGCCCCGTATCGAGACGATGTGAAAGTTGTCGCAGCTTTTGTATCTGCATCATGCATCTGAAAATAAAGCGATACTGCATAGGCCGCCTGTTTTTGTTGTACTTGAGACTGTCCCTTGTTCTGAAGCTTTTCGATAAACAATCGTACCTGCTCGGATCTGGAATCTGGTGGACGGTATTTAGAACGAAAGTCCCAGAAATATAAAAACCATTTTTTGAGGTTTTCATGCTGCGAAACATCTTTTACCTTACCCTTCAGAAAGGCCAAATATTGGACCCAAATATCATATGGAACTTTTTGCATGGTATTAGTTCTTCCCGGACTAATATTCAATTTGTAATATTAGTCAGATACATAATTTAATAAATTTAAAATGTTATGTCAAGAGCCTCATATTTATTTTATTGACCATACTTGCCTTTTCTGGTATTATCGAGAAACTATCTAATAACTTGTTCCCCCGGCGCTTCGCGCCGTGGGAATGCGGGGCTGAGCCGTGTGCCCCTTCCCGTCGCTCCGCGCCGGGAGAACCAGGGGCACGAAACCGACCCGCTTCGCGGGCGGCTCAGCCCCGCATTCCCCCTCCGCTACGCTCCGGGGGGAATGCGGCAGTTGAGCGGCGAACTCCTGATTCACCCCTACGCTCCGCTGCGGGGAGAACCAGGAGTTCGAACGGACTCCCCTGGGGGGGCCGCTCAACTGCCGCATTAATTAT
>JBFLXP010000460.1:0-2515 GCA_040757315.1 Nitrospirota bacterium | reverse complement strand
AAAGTAATGTCCTATTTTTGTCATTCCGGCTTGCCCGGAATCTTTCTTCAGAAGGACTCCCGACAAGCGGGAGTGACAGATTAAGGGGGAAATTGCATAGGTCATTAGTTATGCAGGAATCAATAGTACCTCATCAAGAGACGGTGGTGTCATGGTGAGCCTGTCGAACCACGACATTATGCCGCCCTTCGACAAGCTCAGGGCTACACTATTGGCAGTTTCTTTCTCATCAGCGGAAACGAGATCCCGATTCAGCATCTCGCTTTTCAACGACTCATTCATTTCCTCCCTGTCTTCACAACCCACTGCGTCCCGCACAAGTACCGGTAATCGCAGGCCGGGCAGGAATGCTTCTTGTCAGTGGCCGGACGAAAGAGAGCCCGGTGGTCGACGATCTCACGGAGGATGCCGAATATGACACGTTCGAGCAGGGGAAAAAACTTCTTTTCTTCGTCCGAGCGGAAAAGAGGCAATTCTATGCCTTTGCCGATGGCGTTCTGCCCAAGGAGAAGAAACATCCCGCCAAGGTCGTTGATATTCGCGCCTGTTGTTTCTGAATAAAGCAGAAGGTAAAAGGGAAGCTGGATGCTCCCTATCGCCTCAGCCCACGTCTCCCTTTTTCCAAGGTCCAATTTGTCGAATTTTATACGCAAGGAGTTGGAATCGGACCCGGTTTTGTAATCGATTATCACAATCCGTTTTCCTCTCCTTTCTATGCTGTCAAGCCTTCCCTCGAGATGAAAGGATTTTTTTCTGATCCTGATTTTTCTCTCTGTATCGAGAACGGTCAGGGGCTCCTCGCCGAGAAGCGGCAGATAGTATTTCAGGAGAAGGTCCTTTAGATGGACTTTCATCCGGCTTTTGAGCAGAAAAGGCGCCCCCGATATATTTTTTCCATAGTCCTGAGCGAACGCTCTGTCCAAAAGTCCGTTCATAACGCCGGGAACGATATCATCGGGTCCGAGGATATATCCTCTTCTAAGTGAGAAGTACTCAGCCAGCACCCTGTGCACGCATTTCCCGATGTCGGACCGTTCTATATCCCCGGAGAGTTCTTCTTTTTTGCCGATATTGAGTACATAGCGGAAGTAGAATTCGAGCTGACAGGTCAGATAAGTATCCAGTGCGGTCGGACTGAACCGGAAAGTCTTCAGGAACTGAAGCACGCCCTCGGTCTTCTTTACGGCCTCGGGCATCCTGTTTTTCAACGTGACGCGATACGCGACAGTCCGGATATAGCGCTCAGCGTTCGGATTCCCGTCTCTTTTCTGCAATTCCCAGATATATCGCTCCACGAATCTCGATTTTTCCTTTTTGTCATTTTCCACGAAGAAGAGATGCGCCTCATCGGCCCCTTTCACCAGAGTGTCGAAATAGTGCTCGATCAGCCTGTCCCTGTCTTTGTATGTCGGCAGCCCCAGAATCTCCCTTGCCTTGTGGGGAATCATGGTGTACTCTCTCCGCGTATCAGGAATCACTTCTTCGTTCGCGTCGAGGATAAAGACTTTTCTGAATCTTATACATCTGGTTTCGAGCAGCCCGAGCACCTGAAGACCGCGCAGAGGCGTGCCTTCGAAAGGCATGTTCCTGGTCATGGCGTACTTCCTGAAAAAGTTGAAGTAGCTGCTCCTTTCTGAAAACCGGGTGTCTTTCATGAGAGAACGGCCGATGGCGTCAAAGGATTGAATAAAAGACTCGACGAACGGATAGAAGAGCGGGTGGAGCCTCGCGGTGCTGCTGTCATAAATATAGGTCAGAACGTCGATGCATTTTGAAGAAAAGTCTTTGACGTCGTCGAACATAAGAAATTTCCTGATCGTGCGATCGTGGATGATGCTGAGATGTCTTTTTATTTTTTCCGCAGAGACCTTTGTCTCTTTTGGGTCGGGAATGTTCCGAAGAATAATCTCCAGCAGATTCCGGTCATTCTCTATTTCAGGAAGGGCTGCGAACGTCTTCGTCCGTTTTCCGGTGAGATACTCTTCTATGGTGTGGAACATAATGCGGGTGATTTCCGACCTGCCGTCAAAAGAGATGTTCTTCGTATAAGGATGGAGCGCGAACGTCAAGTAATCCGGAATGTAGACGCGGTTCTGATCCATGTTCGCAACAAGTTCCATTAGGTTGTTCAGGAAACCGAAGATGGGTGTGCGAACGATGGGATATCCTATCGAGATGTTGTAATTCTGTTCGTCGAGGATCGAGAGGGACTGGCGGAGGAGAGGGAAGAGCGTTTCCGATGAAGGAAGGACGACAACAGTCTTTTCGTCCGGCATCCGCTCCTCTTTCCGTAGAATTTCGTTCAGGGCGAATACCTGTCCATGCGTGTCCGGACTGCTGTAAAAGTGAATTTCGGGCGTTTCTTGGTCATCGTCAGTCGGAGTATCACGACGGTCCGTGAATTCGAGAGTAGACAAAATTTTCTCTAATCCGGGACCATCCTGAAAGAGAAACATGGTGTTTTCCCGCCTCGTCAGTTTCTTATAGAGTCGCTTCTCCGTCTCCGTCAGCGCAA
>JBFLXP010000459.1:0-2516 GCA_040757315.1 Nitrospirota bacterium | reverse complement strand
ATCTGGAGAATTTGCCGAAGCTGTAATTAGTGCAATGCTTAATGCAGTAATGGGATCTGCTGTTGATATTATTAAATCAGCCCAGAGATCCTTTGTCGCATCAGCGTAAAATCAAGGATTTAAGACAACTCCGAAAGTTGAGCAAGAGACTTGGGGCAGTTTCTATCATCGCCGCCCTTGACCTGCATGACGGGAAAATAATAGCCCAAGTGCATGACCGGCATCGTAGCCGTGAATTTATCGAGTTACTAAAAGAGCTTGATGGACATTATCACCCTGACTGCACAATACGTGTAGTGCTTGATAACCACTCAGCTCATATTTCCAAAGAAACGATGAAATACCTTGCTTCCAGGCTTGGCAGATTTGTTTATGCGCATACGCCCAAACATGGATCATGGCTGAATCTGATCGAGACGGCATTTTCAAAAATGGCGCGAACATTTTTGAGACATATCCGTGTTTCCTCCAAGGATGAATTAAAGGAACGCATTCTTAAAGGAATCGCCGAAATCAATGCAGCGCCTGTTGTCTTTCGCTGGAAGAAGTTTGATTTGGGCATTGAATAAATGTAAATATTTTAGAGAATTGAAATACTAGTGTCCCGTCAAAATCGGTTTCCAGAAACAAGACAATCTTTTCCTTTGTAGTTACTAACTCAAGTTTCTGACTTTGCTTAACATGTTGTCTCTACGTTATTATTCATACACCCATGGCGTGTGGAATGCAATATTTCAATGGCAGTACGCATGATTACATCAACTTCAGCCTTGATTGCATCTTCGCAGGCGCCATTTGCTGCGCGAATCTTGTCCGCGACAAAAAGGAGCAGACGCTCCAGCGCGCCTGACAGCGTCAGATCGGTGCACTCGGCGCAACAGGCAAAAAAGAGAGAGCCGAGACTGCGGGGATCATCATGACGACGCTGCTCAAACGCCAGAAACACGTAGCGGGTCATGACAATGGTGATGTGCCCGATCAGCCCGTCGTAATCCCGCAGTTGCACTTCCCGCTCCAGGTTGAGGTAGTGCTTCATCATCTTGAAAAACACCTCGATATCCCAACGCTTGCCGTAAATCCGCACGATTTCCGTATCGGCCAGGTCTATCTTTGTGGACAGGATGGCCAGCCAGTCCCGCTTATGGCGGTGACGCACAAACACGATCTTCACCTTCTGGCCCTTGACTGTCTCCGTTACCACCGAGGCAAGGATGTGCGCCCTGCCCGGTCTCTTGGTCAGCTTGCCGTACAAACGGCCAAGCCGCAGCCATTCGTCCTGGTGCCGGTAAAAAATGTTGTGCATGTCCTTGGCCATGCAGATCACCGGCAGATGTGCACCCAAGCTGGCAAGCAGAGAGGGAAAAGAGAACCAACTGTCCATCAGCAGATAGTCGGCCTCTATCCCCAATCCCAAAACCCGCTTGACCATATTCTCCAAGTTCGCCGTCGACCCGGCAATGGCCTCCATTCTCCGGCGATAGCCGCAACAACGCTTGTCAAGCTCTTTGACGATCCCCTGGAGCCGCTTTTCCGCATTGGCCGAGGCGCACAGTACAAAGTCCAGCGGCAGAAAGCTGTTGCCGTCAGACCATCCCAGGGTCAGCAGTTTGAACCCTTTCAGGCTCCGGCAGGTCGTGTGGTCATAAATCCAGGACAGCAACTCCACCTTCTTGGAGCGGGAGCGGTCATAGGTGCTGTCGTCAAGAATCAGTACTTTCTCTCGCTCATCGTGGGTCAGCGCCGAAAAGAAGCGGGCCATGATGACCGTCAGGGCAAGCAGGAACCTGCGCCAGTTGTGACGGGGGTTGCGCACCAGCTCGTAGGCCGCATCCTTCCGGAAATCCAGGGAGGAATTCTGGACAATCCCCCTGGAAAAGTTCACGCCGTCGAAAGGCAGCTTGAAGATGGTCGTGAACAGCGTGAGCGGCGATGCTCCGCGCAACTTGCGAATTCCGCTCTTCTGAAGCAGGGTTCCCACCTTGAGGTCAGCCATGAAGGCGGAAATTCTGTCATGCAGCCGTTTTGCTTCTTGTTGCTCCTGATATTGTTTGGTAATATTCATCTAAGCCTTTCCTTTTTGATTTTATTGAACTTTTTCGCGAAAGCCCAATATGCCAGAAAGCGAAAGGCTTTTCTGTATTATTTTAATGATTTCGCTGTGTTATCTTAAAAAAATCTGCCTCGGACGGCAAGTCAGAAACTTGACACATAATTGAATTTATTGGATTAATGATAAAGAGTGATCTCATTTTAGTATGATGATTTGGTATATAAAACTAGCGATAATTCTTTCAGCGTTTGCTGTAATTTCAGTATTAGCTGCCTCCAACTGGACAGAAAAAAAACATTATTTTGCTTTCCTCTTGATTTGCCTGTTTTCCCAAACAGGTTTCGCTTACCAGTTTAAACAAGGATATTTTACCAGCTTTGCTGAAATAATTTTTTTTGTTCTCCTTTTTGTTTTTGCTCTGAGTAAAAAAGGAAGACCGCAGGATGCAGCACTTACAAGACGTGTC
>JBFLXP010000458.1:0-2523 GCA_040757315.1 Nitrospirota bacterium | reverse complement strand
CTGGAGGAGCCTAATCCGAAAGCGCGGGACGACGAACAGGAACCGGATATGAGGTGTGACACGTTTCGGGCGAGCCAGCACGTGACGGCGAGAAAACAGAGGACACCTCTTAATCGTTGGCGGAGGAACCGCGCGTCAGGAGCTGAATTTATTGAAGAGACATTCAGTTGCGCAAATATGGGCATCAAGTGAATACACGATGGATTGTTAGAGAGAGAGGAGAGATAATGAAGTTTGAAACAAGTATTACCTGGAGAGACAGCAGACGCAGTTGTAGCCGAGCTATGAAACATTTGCTGAACCTATTCGGTTGCTTAGTGCTCCTGATCCTGACCGTCGGAACGACGCAGGCAGAAACGCAATGGCCCCGTGTTGTCCTGTCCAGAGACGGCGTCCCGATTTCGTATGAGAACTATGGCTCCGGAGAACCGACTCTTGTGTTCGTACATGGCTGGAGTTGCGACGCACGTTATTGGCGCGCCCAGTTACCGCACTTCTCCAGGAATCATCGTGTGGTCACGCTTGATCTTGCAGGCCACGGCCACTCCGGCATTACGCGCTCGCAATACACCATGTCGGCTTTCGGAGAGGATGTGCGCGCAGTGACAGAAGCAACAGGCAGCGGCAGCGTCATTCTGATAGGGCATTCCATGGGCGGGTCTGTGATTGCTGAGGCTGCCCGACTCATGCCGGACCGTGTCATAGGACTAATCGGTATAGATACGCTTGAAAACATAGAATATCCGATGACGCGCGAAGAGCTCAAAAAGATGATCACTCCTCTTGAGAAGGATTTTCGAACGGGAAGCCGGCAGTTCGTAGGGGGAATGATTTCGGCCAAAACCGATCCGCAGCTTCGTGAGTGGATTCTCGCGGATATGTCTGCCGCGCCACCTGCTGTTGCTCTAAGTGCGATGAACGAGATGATGTCACAGTACATCACAGGAGAAGCGGCCAAGATATTTGACAAAATCCGCATCCCGGTTATAACCGTGAACGGAGACCTTTGGCCTATCAACTATGAAGCAAACCGGCGGCATATGTTTTCTTTCGATGCCATTGTTCTGAAGGAAGCGGATCATTTCTTAATGATGGATCGTCCGGAAGAATTCAACCGCGCATTGGAGGAAGCAATCCATAAGCTTTCAGGGAAACGGGTTAAGTGAAAAGAAGCCTTGCAACATTTGCAGATACGGTATAATCTTGATAGGTTCTGACCATGGGGATAAAATTTTCACGGCATGCCAAACGGCGGGCGAGACTTTACCATATTTCCGAATCCACAGTATCCACTGTTTTGGCGAAGATGAACTTGCTTCACGGGGAACATGAAATTATCAAAGATATAGGGCAAGAGTATCCTTTGAAAATTGTTGTCTCCGTTAAAAAGAATACCTTGTCAGTCATAACAAATTATCCTTTGAAGAAAGGAAGGAAAAAATGAAAGTTCATTACGATAAAGAAGTTGATGCCGTCTACATTAAATTGGGGACTCAAAAGCCTGACGGGGTGATTGAAATTTCTGAAGGTGTCAATTTGGATACAACTTCTGAAAATAAAATAGTCGGCATCGAAATTCTTCATGCTTCCAAGAAAATGAACATCAAAACAATTCTCTCATATGAACTTGAACTCGACAATAAATTACTACAAAAGACAGCATAAGCCCTAATGGTGTTTTTCCGTACAGGCAGAGTATTTCATAGCGTTGCCGCCCCTCTATCCCCGGACCAATCCTCCCCACTGCCGGAGATGGGCGATTATGAAATCAACGATCCTCTGATGGTCTTCCTTTCCATTGCCATGAATCGAAAAGGGCCGGCTGAACGTCATGTGGATCGGCTTGCTCCGGTCTACAGGTCCCAGATCCTTGAAATACTTGCCGTTCCCCCAGAAATCAGTCTTGACCGCAACAGGCACGATCTGCACTCCGGCGGCCCTTGCCAATTTGACGCCCAATGAATTGAACTCCTCCGGTACAAATTCAGCGGTCCGCGTGCTCTGAGGGAAAATGATGAGCGAAACTCCTCTTCCGAGAAGTTCCTTCCCCTTGGTCATGACCGTCTGAAAATCTTCACGGGGGTTTCTTCTTCCCACAACTATGGGATTCCTTGACCGCATGACGGGTCCAAACAGCGGATGCCTGACGAGGCTTTCTTTGACCACAAAAGTGACTTCCATGAAAGGCGCGATGATGCAGGGCAATACGAAAGTTTCAAGAATGCTCATGTGGTTGCTGATGAAAATCAGAGGCGGTGTGGCGGAACGAACGTTTTCCAACCCTCTCAGGTCAAAGCGTCCTCCGCAGCCCTCTATTAGTTTGAAAATCCTATGGGATGATTCTGCCCAGGCTTCTCTGTCATAAACGCCCTTAAGGGCCAGTGAGCGGCACCTGATCACCTCGACGACGCATCCTGCCATAAAACGCAAGCGGGTATTGAAAGACAAACGGTCGCCGAGGAACCGTGGATAATCGTCCGGCGTGTCATAAGAGTCGCCTGTGAAGAATGGCTTCATAGTTCG
>JBFLXP010000457.1:0-2524 GCA_040757315.1 Nitrospirota bacterium | reverse complement strand
TTTCGACCACCGTCTGGGGGAGAAAGCGCCTGAGTTCTCCGCTACGCACAAGCTCCGCCATCTGCTCCTCTATTCTTACCTCCAGCCGTCGATTCAGCTCCGCCAGCTCTTTTTCTTGGGCGCGGGCGCGCAGCAGGTTCCTAACGCGAGCCAAAAGCTCGCTCTCGTCGAAAGGCTTGGAGAGATAATCATCAGCCCCGGCATCAAGGGCCGCTACCCTCGATTCCGTTTCTGAAAGTGCCGTCAAGAATATCACGGGGGTCGAGCTCAGCTGCGGATCCATGCGGAGCATCCGCAAGAGGCCGCGTCCGCTCATGTGTGGCATCATTTGATCGGAGAGGATCAAGTCCGGGGTGTACTTGATAGCTTTTTCGAGCCCATCGTGTCCGTCAATCCCTAAAAAGACATTATAGTGAGGAGAGAGTAGGCTGCGTAGGTGATTTCTGAGGTCCTGATTGTCTTCCACATAGAGGACCGTTGGTTTATTTGGGTCAAATGAAGCTTCGGCTTCCTGGTTGTCCTGTTCTGCATCCTCCTGATCGAGGCCCGTTTCATCAATAAAAAGGAGCTTCTTAGACCCAGCGAATGTTTTCAAACTCTCCCCTGCCACTTCTACGACCGACACGGGGTCAAGATGTTCTTTCCCTAAAGGAATTAATACCTCGAACAAACTTCCCTCACCATATTCACTTTGAACGCGGACTTCTCCTCCGTGCAATTTCGTAATCTCTTTGACCAATGCCAAACCGATTCCCGTTCCGGCCTGTTCTGCTCCCTCGTTGCCGTCAGCCTGCCTAAAACGGTCGAAGACATAGGCTAACTGGTGCTTCTTTATCCCGATTCCGGTGTCCTTAACAACCAGGCAAAAAACGCCCTCATGAATTCCGGTGGATATCTCCACGTAACCTTCTTTCGTGAACTTGAGAGCGTTGGACAAGAGGTTAAGCAGGAGTTTGTCAAACATTTCGCGATCGATGTAAAGCTCCGCGCCATAGACTTGAGGATCCAGAGAGGCTATTAATTGGAGTCCGCGTTTCTCAGCCAACGAGCAAAAGTTTTCGAGCCGCTCTCTGACGAATTGGTTCATGTCGGGCATAGGAGCTGCTTTCAAACCCATGCTACCGGCCTCAAGTTTAGTAAGATCCAGAATCTGATTGACCAGCCGCAGTAATCGCTCCTGGTTTCTCTCCATTATTACAAGCTCTTCACGAATAGGATCGCTTATTATTCCTTGACGGCCTTTCAACATCTGCTCAATGGGGCCTAATGTAAGAGTGATTGGGGTTCGGAATTCGTGAGATATATTCGCGAAAAACTCCGTTTTGAGACGATCCATTTCCTCTAAAACGCCAACGCGCATTCTGTGGATCAAGGCCGTAATGAGACTGGCAATCGCCCGCAAGGTGTCAACATCTCCCTGGTCCAAAGGAGGATACAGGGGCCTGGCCTCTCTATATCTCCCTGAAAGGAGCAGACCAAGAGGCGTATTTTCTCCCATTACTGGCAGACAGATGAAGTAGGGTAGCTCGAATTTCGCTTGGATTTCTTCTATAATTGGCGTCTTTTCGGACGACCTGTTCACCAATAGAAATCCGGAGCCCTTAGACAGACTCGCAGGAAACTCTATGGACAACAAGGGAAGCTTTTTGGCGGCGTCCCCGCAAAAGCCGAGCCAGTGGCTGGCCCGATAGTGGTTGTCCGTATCAGCCGGTGAGAGGAAAAGCGTTTTATCCATCCCCAAAGTGGCGTTGATGGCTTGGACAGTGATCTCGAAAATCGATGCAGACCCTTGCCGTAAGCCTATGGTCTGCTGTAACTCGGATAATAATGCAAGGCCTTGTCGCTTTTGTCTGAGTTCGTGCTGTAATCGAGATATGGTCAGGTCATAATTCAGGATGTCTCCAGACAGCTTATGAAGTTGTCGTTTGTAGTACTCGAGCTCCTTGCGAAGAGGCTCTATATGAATTTTCTGTTCAGTCATTGGGGCACCGGAAATCTTGGCTCCAACGTCATATTTCAGAATCTTGCAGCCAGCCGCTCTTTGGTGTCTGACCGATCACTAGAAGCGAGATCGCTTCTGCCGTTATTTCTGCGGGCATTTTATAATTCGGACCTGTCGTTCTCCGGTCAAAAAGTTGGAGTCCAAAGGTAAGTCGCGCTATCACTCGCTGAGCACGCAAAGAACGCCCGTCCAATCAAGGGCCTGCATATCCATTCCAACCTTAGCGATCTCGACACCGGAATACATTCCTAGTAGGGGCATCTCGGATCCGATAGTTCTTTGCACTTCTGCAGCCTCTTCTCCCTCCGTCCCGCAATATGCGCTGGCCCGCGCAGCACAATCAATATATAGAGCAAAAAACGGTTTCCGGTCCCCGATTCGATTGAGGAGGTCTTTGGCACGGCGTCGTACATAGCTAAAGTCGAAACTCCGTTGCATCAGTTGGACTTCGGCTCCTGTTTTCAAGTCAGGCTCAAACATGATCAAACCGCCTCGGCCCTTGTCAACGCCCAGAACCAGGCG
>JBFLXP010000456.1:0-2527 GCA_040757315.1 Nitrospirota bacterium | reverse complement strand
ATCAAGAGCGTCCCGGGGGTCAAGGAGATCGCCCGGGTGATATACGGCAGCGCGACCATATCCTATAAGGACAAGAACATAACCGCGTTCATATTCGGCGCAGACAGCTCCCAGTTCGACATGTACTCCAACTACATCAAGGTAGAGGACGGGCGCGCCTACAAGGATTCCGAGCGCAACGTGGCGTTCTTCGCAGCAGATGCCGCCACCGAATATTTCGGAAAGGACCGGGTGATCCCGGGCAGCATGGTGCAGATAAACGGCAGGAACTACCGCGTCGTCGGCGTAGCCGAGCGTATCGGGACCTCCCTCTCGAGCCAGGACGACACGGCGATATATGTCCCGTTCGATGATGCAAAGGACCTTTTCAGCGGACAGTTCCTTCAGGATGAAGTCGGGCTCATCATGGTCCAGGTGGATGAGGGCTTCGATCCTGAAGAGATAAAATCCATAATCGAGCACAAGCTTGCGGCAAACCATCATACCACTATGGACGATCTTGATTTCTCCGTGATAACGTCGGCCCAGATATCCGAGATAGTCGGCACTATCCTGCTCAGCATCCAATTAGTGCTGGCTGCGGTGACCCTCATCGCCTCAGTCGTAGGCGCTATAGGCATAGCCAACACGATGTTCGCCAACGTTTTGGAGCGGATCCAGGAGATAGGCATCCTCAAAGCGGTCGGGGCGACGAGGAGAGACATCCTCCTGCTTTTCCTGGCTGAGGCCGCCATCATCGGCCTTGCAGGCGGCATCATCGGGCTGGTTCTGGGTTTCGGGGTCTTGGAGGTTCTGAAAGAGCTTTTCGGGGTGCCGGTGTTCCTGCGGCTGAGGATAATCGCGTTCGTGTTCATATTCTCCATCGGCACCGGCGTCGGAGCCGGCCTGATCCCCTCCTGGAGGGCGGCCAAGATGGATCCTGTCGAAGCGCTCAGGGCGGATTGAGATCATCTCTTGATTTCGGCTGATGTCCCCTCTATCACACAAATTGAAAACGAAGGGAAAATCAAACGGCGGGACTCTCCTTGAACACCCGCTCGAGCTCTTCCAGATCGACAAGAAGCCAGCCGTTCTCTGTCCCGAAATCCCGCGCGTTGCCGTCAAAGCCTGATTTGGAGAAGAATGCGAATCTTTCCTCCCGTCCGGTCTTCTTCCAGCCGACGAAAGCCGATTTGTCCCTCAGGGCGATAAGGTCGGCGATGCCGACCGGCCTGTCCTGCCATTTGCATTCTGCGAACATCGCAGAGGATCCGGCTTCGTCCAGGGCGAGCAGGTCGATTTCGACAGGCTCGATCCTTCCCTTGCCCCACCATCGGCCGATACGATCGAATTTCGCGGTCTTTATCAGGTACTGCCTGCATATCTCTTCGAATGCACGGCCGACAAACGAATTCTTCTCTTCCAAGAAGTGGGCGAACAGCTCATCGAATCTTCCAAGCTCGAATTCGCTCCGTTTCCTGAAAACGAACCTGAACCAGAGCTTGAAGAACTGGTTGTTCAGATAGTATCTCGCCCTTTTGCTCTTTATATCCTCAGTGACAGGAAGCTCTTTTTTCAGAGCGCCCAGGAGCTCTGTCAGGTCATAGAGGTAAGGCCCCAGCGAAGTCCCCTTGATGCCGGAATAATCGGCGATCTCATTGGCTTTGGCCTTTCCCAATGCAGCCGCGGAGAGGATGCCGTAGTAGGTTGCTGTCTCTTTTCCGAATTCCTCGGCCATTATGTTCTTGACTTCCTCACGCAAAGGCGCAAGTTCCCCGTAAAGGAGCTTTTTCATGGCTTCGTCCGCTGTCTTGACCTCATAATCCTCGATCAGGTCATAGTACTTCGGGATGCCGCCGAAAAAAGCGTACAGCTCGATCTTGTCCTTGAACCTTTTTACGCCGAGGTCGTTTAGGATGGCGCATATCGTGCCGAAACCGAATTGCTGCAGGGTAAGGATATTGGCGGGCCTCTGGAACAATGGCGCGTCCTGCTCGATGAACATCCCCCGGAGAAGACCGAAGCTTGAGCCGGAGATTATTATGAAAATCCTCGAATCGTTCTTGTTCAGGTCGAAGAACTTCTGGAGGATGAACGGGAGGGATTTGTCTATCCAGGCGAACCGCTGGAATTCGTCGATAGCTAAGACGACCTTCTTTTTCTTCGAGTATTCGAAGATATCATGGAAAAGGTCGTCCCAGGAAGAGACGGTGAGCCGCTCTGATAGGCCGAGCCTCTCCTTCAATTCGCCTGAGAATTCGGAAAGCAGCTGGGCAGACGTCTTTGAGCCGTCGACGTAGAAATAAAGGCCGTCCTCTTCCTTGAAGAACTCCTTGATCAGCTCGGTCTTGCCTACCCTCCTGACCCCGGTGATGACGCACATCACCGCTTTCTTCTCTGCGGCTTTCGAGAGGGTTTTAAGCTCGTCAAGCTCATTCACCCGGTTGTAGAACTTCATATGTATCATCTTTATTATATTTGTAATTATTACAAACATAATAGTATTTAAAGATATGCGAAATACCCTTCAAAGTCGTATCTGTGTGAA
>JBFLXP010000455.1:0-2533 GCA_040757315.1 Nitrospirota bacterium | reverse complement strand
GGTTGCTTCACCTCTCCTTTTTGGGGCACAGACCGTAGTTATGACAGAATCGTCTCGACTGAAAGTCTTTGAAGACAGAGTGCTGCCCGATGGCTTGATTATTATGGAGAGCATCGGGAAAAATGGAAATGTGGGAAGAAGCGACATCAAAGCATTAGAAATCCCTGGTGTTGAAACCGCTGCAAGACTGGGCAATGCTCTGGCTCGAAATATGGTCCTTCTCGGAGCGTACATAGAAAAGGTAAGGCCTATTCCATCTGAATTGATAGAGGAAGAGATCAGCAAAAGATTTCAAAACAACAATAAATTACAGGAACTTAATCTAGCAGCCTTCAGAGAAGGGATTAAGATAGCAGCAAATATCTAGAAACGATTATCCTCTGAATCTCGTTGGTTCCGTCGGCGATCTGAGCCCCTTTGGCATCTCTCATCAACCGATACGGGCCATCCTTACCCACTCAAAAGCAATATCTTACCAACCTGGTTGTAGGCGGAATCTTTATTCTTTATGGCTGAAACGAAGGCTTCTCCGGAGAATAACTACTTGCTAAGAAAGGAAGAAATGAAGGATGCCCCGGTTTCTGTATACTTGCGAAAACTCTTTTTCTTCCTGGAGCCGATAATTCTTCAACCGTGATAAGGATGCTAAATTTCAAACGGCATTCAATATTAACTGGACTGTAACATGCGAGAAGATGGGCATGAACACTAACGAACGGTATTCTTGTCGACTGAAATAGAATGTTGACAATGCTCAATAATTATGCAACATTGCCACTGACAATCATATAAAAAAACAGAATTTGAACGTACACAAAGAAAATGTACGTTTCGAGACCTCAATTTCTTCGGGGGGGACCGAAAGTGGCAAGCAGGTGACCCCATGGGAGGACAATATGACCATTATGGTGAACGGCATTATCGAAAAAGGCTCCATTCGCCTTCCCGACAATCTTCCTTTGCCCGACGGTACACGGGTAATCGTAAGGATTGATCCTGAGAGGCTGACGGAAGAAAAACGCCAAGTCATCGATGAATTATCGGGGGCATGGTCTGATGATCCCAGCATCGTTGATGTTTTTAAAGAGATTGAAGAACAACGGCATGGTTATCTGGGGAGACAAGTGAATTTCTCATGATTCATTTGGATACCAATATCGTAATCGCCTTTATGAATGGTAACAAATCAATCAAAGAGGCAATAAAGCAAAATATTGATGAAATTGCTTTGAGTGCATTTGTCGTGGCTGAACTTGATTATGGAGCCAAATCATCCGTAAACAGGACGCGAAATCTTGAGCGCCTCTACCGTTTTATCGATTTGGTAACCATTGTGCCATTTGATGGAGAGTCTGCCAGGATTTTCGGAACCGTTAAAAGCGAACTACGAAAAATCGGCAAGCCAACAGGGGAAATAGATGCCATGATTGCATCTGTGGCCATGGCACAGGATGCTGTTCTGGTGACATCCAATATAAAGCACTTTGAGAATATTCCAGGGCTGAAATTGGAAGTTTGGGAAAACGTGTAGATATTTAAGCCTATCCTGATCCGGCAGTGAGAGGGTTGTGATGTCTCTTCCTGAACGCAAGCAGACTGTGCTGAAGCTGCTGGAGCAACTGCGGGGGCTTGATGCCCTGAAAGAATTGTTCTGGACAAAGCTGAATTACGAGCGCGAAAACAAGCTACGCAGATGCGAGGCGGCTGGTTCATTTTTTTGCACGTTTCATCCGATATCTTCCCCTCCACATTTTAAGCCTATTATACACAGCCAAGATAGTATAGCATGATGCGATTGTGGAGTTGGTGACACGCATCCTCGCCACCAAAGCAATCAACCCGTCGGCGGACACTTCGGCGCTGGAACAGGAGATTGACCGGTTGCTGTACGTGCTTTACGGGCTGACGGATGAGGAGATCAAGATCGTAGAAGATTCATCGGAACTGAGGGGCGGAGAGGGCAGCGAATGAAGGTACGGCTGCATACACATGCGAAGGAACGCGGAGCCTAGCGCGGGGGTGACGGAAGAGGGATAAGGCGTTATGAAACTAACATACGATCCGGGACACAACATAGCCTATTTGCGGTTGCATGAGAAGAAGGGGCAGGTGGACACGATTCGGGTGAGTGACGAAATGAACGTGGATATCGCTCCCGATGGAACCGTATACGGCATTGAATTGTTGAATGCGAACGCGCAACTTGAAGCGGAGGACGACGGCAATCTGATTGTCGTCAACGAATCACTGGGGCAGCGTCAGAAACTGCCTCTGGCTGTGCGTGAAAAGGCGACCCGTTATGGCGTCAAGAGAAAACCGCAGGCGTGAATCGCGGATATCACATTTGGCAAATGACAATGCCTCGCGTCATGGCGGCCAAATGTGTGGACACGTCATTGCCTGACGAGCAGTGCGATTGGTTGGTGTACGGGCTTTACGGGCTGACGGAAAAGGAGATCGCGATTATCGAGGGGAGAGAATGAAATTTTACAAATATGGTTCTACTGGTTCTTGCGTACTTGTCTCAGATGAC
>JBFLXP010000454.1:0-2535 GCA_040757315.1 Nitrospirota bacterium | reverse complement strand
TCGAACACCCAGCGGGCATCGTCCTGCCCGAAGGTGATCGGATTCCCGTAGCGCCACAGGTAGACGGTCATGCCATGCCTCGGGCTGACCAGACCGGATAACTGCACGCCGTTATTGGTGGTCAGGGCGGTGTCCAGGCTGGCGAGCAGGGTGTTGACGCTGGCACTGGCGCAGAAAGCCGCCGGGGCGACATATTCGGTCAGGAAGTGAGAATTGACCCAGCCGTTGCCGCCGCTCGGCTTCTGGACTTCCACCCACAGGTCGCCATCCACAGTCGAAGACGGGCCGGTACGCATGACGTTGGTGGCTGTAGCCGAGAAGGACCCGACAATCGGGTTTCCCGCACCGGGTGCGGAGCGGATGTTCAGCACATCGCTCATGGCGACCAGGATGACGGCGTAGGGTCCCGAGGGTGCGCCGGGGAGGATGACAGGCCCGCCTCCGCTGGAGGTGGTCGCTGTGGCAGTGGGCACCAGGATGCCGGTGGTCGGTGTAAGCGTTGGTACCGGCAGGGGGGCAGTCGTAAAGGTGGGTGAGGCAATGGCCAGTGTAGGTGAGGGAACGATAATTGTAGTTGGTGTGGGAGTGGATGTTCCGGTCAGGAAGGGTATGCAGCCAGTCAGGACCAGAATCAGGACGTTGCCAAGCACCGTCGGGTAAATCTTTTTCATGGTCGTTCTCCTTTCCATGATTTGATTGTATCACTGCAAGCGGATGGTGAACTATTTCCCCAATAGAACAATCTTGGCTTTTCTTTTGACCAAATAATCCATTAACTTACACTCAAAACTCTGGCATCAGCAAGTCTCAACGCAGTATCGCGGAAGGGAATTCTCCCTCCTGCAATCGACTTTGACAATAGAATCCTTTCGTGAAGCAAAAACTATTCATTTGGATCGGCATAAAGTTTTTTTGCTTTTTCCAATAAACGCAACTGTTGCGGTTGAGATTGTTCATAGGTGAACTTTGGATAGCGCCGATTGGTTCTTCTTTCACGCAATTGCATCCAGGCATCTCGAACACGCTTGATTGTTGAATAACTCATTCCCATGTAGTTACCCAGCACTACACTGTCTACATACTCTAAAGATTCCAAATCCTTTCCGCTCCTGAGCAAGGAATCAACCTTTTGTGTGTCTATTTCAATCTTTTCGTTGTAAGGTATTGGTAAATGCTCGGCCTCTCTTGTTTCTAGTTCCAACACACCGCCACCATAACTGCGACCGCTAACTTCTGCCCAAGCAAGGGTTAAGGAGTTAAAGCAAATAGCCGCTAATTTCTCAGGCTTTGCCCCGTTGATAAATTTAACGCGATGAATGGTATCGGTTGATGTTGCACGAGCACGATTTACAACAAGTAATGGATATTTATGTATCTGACGAAACATAAAAGCATTAGGCACATAAATAGATGGCACATCAAACCAACGTTTTCGAACTCGGCATTTGTAGCCCTTATGAACGTTCTCGGCCTCGCCATGAGAAATGTATTCTTTCAACTTTTGAGGTATATCTTTTTCCGACACATTATTTAAATCCAGTAGAAATCCCGGCTCAACGTGTTGATACTTTTCAAAATCATTTTCATCAAAAACAATAGATCTCAAGGCTGATGTTCTGCCTATAATGGGCAGGGTGAATTCACTGGCAAGAACTGCTTTTCGAGTCTTTTCATCAAGCACGAAGAAACTATTCCGACCTGTAACAACACCAATATCTATTGTCGCTAATTTCCCTAAAGGAATGATGAACTTTGAACGTTGAGCATCATCCAAGGCATAATAAGATTTTTCGTTCAGGAATAAACCAGTCCATTTCATCAGAGGACGTGAGTGCTTGCTCGGAATATGCTTTACTGCATCCTCCAAATCTTCTGAATTCAATAGGTCTTTTCCATCCTCAAATTCAATTGTGTGAATATCAGACTCTAAAACAGAGACATCTCGTTTTCCCTCAGCGAGCAGTAAGACCACCTCCTGTTGAATCTCAGGAAATACCAACTTTTTGAATCCAATAATCACAATGTGCGAAAATTGTGAAGCTAGCCGCTTGCGAAGTTCGCTTGCATACCCAACCTGCAAAAGTTCTGCGGGCAAAACCATAGCGAGTCGTCCGCCCTCTTTCAATAATTCAATACTTAGTTGGACAAATGCAGACCAAGCATTTGCCAGTTTCGTTGGAGAATAACCAAAACTCCGCAAGTGCCAAAATGCTTTTTCTCTGCTATCGTCATCGAAATATTGAAAACGAATAAAAGGCGGATTGCCAAGGGCAATATCATAGCCGCTCTCTCGTTTCAGCTTCTCGAAGAGATCAAAAAAATCGCCACAGATAAATTCTGTTTCTATCGTCGGAAAATTGTGGGCATCTGCGCGAGCCTTTGTCCTCTCCAATTCACCTGCTTCTATTTCAATTGCAGTGACCTTTGAAGAAACTTTATATCCTTCTTTTCTAAGTCTGCCAAGTTTACACAAGATGGATTCGATAAAACTCCCGTCTCCGCAGCTTGGCTCAAGTATTTTCTCGTCCCCATTTC
>JBFLXP010000453.1:0-2536 GCA_040757315.1 Nitrospirota bacterium | reverse complement strand
CGGGTCTCTCTGCGGACTCGGGCAGAGCGCACCGAACCCCGTGCTCACGACGATCAAGTATTTCCGCGAGGAGTACGAAGAGCACATCTACGACAAGTACTGCAGGGCAAAGGTCTGCAATCTCGGCACGTTTGTGATTATGCAGGAGAATTGTATCCTTTGCGGACTCTGCAAACAGGCATGCGCATTCGATGCCGTCAAGGAGACGAGAAGGAGCTTCTTTATCGACCATGACTACTGCGCACGATGCAAATCCTGCTACAATGTTTGCCCCGTCGGCGCAATAACAATAACCAAACCGAAGTTCGCAAGGCTTGGGGAGGAACTGCAATTGCCCACCGAAAGCATAGACGTTATCGAAAGGAGAATCAAAATGACCTTGAAAGACATTTTGGAATCAAGGCCCTATGAGATTGTGACTATCCGAAAAGACAGGACTATTTCTGACGCGGTCAAAGTCATGAGCGAGAAGAATGTGAGCGGACTGTTCGTGGTCGACGAGAGCGGCAAGTTGAAGAGCCTTTTTACTGAGCGCGATATTGTACGCTCTGTGTTCAACGGGACTTCTTTCGATGAAATTCTTGAAAACGTGGCGATGCGCGAGATAACAATATTTGAGCCCTCGACCAAGATCAGCACGGCGATATCGGTTGCGGGGCGGAAGCAGATAAGACATCTGCCGGTTGTTGAAGGTGACACGATAGTCGGAATGGTGACATACAGGGATCTCGTCTCCTATCTGCTGCCGGAGATCTGCTACATGGCGGAGACAATGTATTAGCGGAGAGCACGGAGCGAAGAGCTTAGAGATAGATCCAAAAAGACAAAGAGCTGAGAGCCTGTAACCAAGAGGGGAGGGCAAAAGAGCCAAGAGCAAATAGCGGAGAGGAAAAAAGAGACTGGATCGACGATTGTTCTACATCTGTCATTGCCCGACTTGATCGGGCAATCCACCCTTCGACAGGCTCAGGGTGACAAATTGTCATGGTGAGCATGTCGAACCATGGATTCTCCGGTCAAGCCGGAGAATGACAATAAGAGCTTGGAGCGTAGAGCCTACAGCGAAGAGCAGAGAGTTCAAGGCCAGGAATACTATAGATTAGAGCAAGGAGCCGGTTGGAGGAATAATGAGCGAAGAAGAAGTAACGGGCGAGAGAGAAAAATCACTTCAGGACATCCGCAAGGAAGCGGAAGAGCGGGCATGCGCTGTTCAGAGGGTACTCTATTTTCTTGAACAGTTCCTGTCCGGTCCGATGTGCGGCAGATGTTTTCCCTGCGCGTTTGGATCTTATGAGGCGCGGTCGAGAATCGGCAGGTTCATGCGGCGTTCCGGGAAAGCCGGCAGCGCCGATATCGAAGTTCTTAAGCGGATCGGGACGCAGATGGTAGAAGGGTCACGTTGCAAAAAAGGGAAGGACACCGGCAAGTTTATCACTGATACTGTGAACGCGGCGGAGCAGGAAATAACGGAGCACATTTTCGGGAGATGTCCTCAAAGGGAGTGTGCAGAACTTGTTGAATTTGTGATAACCCCGGGACTGTGTACTGCTTGCGGAAAATGTGCAGAGGCATGCCGATATGGAGCAATCATCGGTGAAAAGAAGAAGACCTTTCTTGCCGGTTATCTTCCTTTTGAAATACGGCAGAAGAGATGCACCAAGTGCGGCGAGTGTGTGAAAGTGTGCCCCACGGGGGCTGTCGAAATCGTATCGGTTAAGACGGACGAGTTGGTGAACAGGTAAGAGTCTGTTGATGATTTCAATTCGAATAGTTTCACTTTCGTCATTCCCGCGAAGGCTGGAATCCAGAGTTCCTGGATTCCGGGTCAAGCCCGGAATGACGTCGGTGTTTTTAGAGAATATATTTCAAGGAGGATTCGAATGGAGCAAATGATCAAACTTCAGATAGACGGTACGGAAATTATGGCGCCGCCCGGCATCAATCTTATCGATGCCGCGGAGCTGGCCGGGATTCACATACCGAATCTCTGCTATCTCAAGGGAATGAAGGGGGTGGGGGCCTGCAGGCTTTGCCTTGTGGAAGTCGAGGGACTGAAGGCGCCTGTAATCGCCTGCAATACAAAGGTGAAAGAGGGCATGGTTGTCAATACGAGGACCCCCAAAGTCGAAGAGGTCAGAAAGTTCGTGATAGATCTTATCCTGTCGATGCATCCTCTGGACTGCATGACATGCACGAAGGCAGGAGTCTGCAACCTTCAGAAATACGCGTATGATTTCGGCATAAAGGAATCCTCGTTTGTTCGGAAGAGGTTCGGCTATCCGGTCGACACTGCGAACCCGTTCATCAAAAGAGATCCGGAATACTGTGTGCTCTGCGGCAGGTGCGTTCGGGTGTGCAAGGAACAGGGAACCAATGTCCTCGAATTCATGGGCAGGGGAATCGAATCCAAGGTCGTCACCGCAAACGACCGGCCTCTTCAGGAGTCGGACTGTACATTCTGCGGAAGCTGTGTCGACGCCTGCCCGGTTAACGCTCTGCTTGAATCGGACCGGTGGCGTAAAGGAAGGGAATGGGA
>JBFLXP010000452.1:0-2536 GCA_040757315.1 Nitrospirota bacterium | reverse complement strand
TTACGATTTCGTGAACATTGTGGAAGCAGCGGACAACACGGCCATCATGAAAATGTCGGTCGAACTCGGCTCGCGAGGGTCGGTGCAGTTGCTTACCCTTGCCGCTCTGCCGATAGAGGACTTCGTAAAAAAAATTAAATAGAATCGGCTGCGGAATATGAAAATCTGTGCCCTGTGCCGGAAAGAGATCGAAACTGACGCAGTTATATCCAGGAGATCGGTTTGCCCGGAATGTGGGGGAGACCTCCGCATCTGTCTCAATTGCAGATTCTATTCGGCAACCAGCCACAACAAATGCCTTGAACCGAAATCTGAATTTCAGAGATCGCGAGACAGAGCCAACTTCTGTGACTATTTTGTTTTCAAGGAATCTGCGTCGTCCGCATCCTCGCAGACTGAAAGAGAAGAGACGCTCCGGAGACTGAATGACCTGTTCAAGAAAGCATAATCGGGCAGTGCGTCGGAGGATTCAATTTTTCTTGTTTCGGGCCGGGGTGTTGTGGTATTCTTATACTGGAGAAAAGGAGTATCTTGTTACACGCAAGCCGCAGGGCACCAGCTTCTCGGATTTTGTATGACATGGCCTCCTTAAACTCGGTTCTCGGAAAGGAGGTATGTCAACATGTCAAAAGGTACCGTCAAATGGTTCAATGAGACCAAAGGGTTCGGATTCATCACTCGGGAAGATGGTGTCGATGTTTTCGCTCACTATTCGGCCATTGCTGGCGACGGCTTCAAGACGCTGTCTGAGGGTGACTCTGTAAGTTTCGATGTCGTCGAAGGCGCCAAGGGCCCCAAGGCCGCGAACATCGTCAAGCTGTAGGGAAGATGACGTGGTCCCGTTTCCGCCCCTTTTGTGGAAAACAGCCTCCCCTTTTCGCGGATATCCGTCATCCTGAAAGCGGGCCGGCAAACGAGAACACCACAAACAACACTATTAACTCATGAAGCAGGAGGGCACAGATGTCAAAAAAGATCTACGTTGGAAATCTTCCGTACTCTGCAACGGAGGACGACCTCAGGCAGATGTTTGAGAAAGTCGGCGAAGTTCAATCGGTCAGGATTCTCACTGATGCAGCTACCGGTCGCTCGCGAGGCTTCGGATTTGTCGAAATGACTTCGGACGAAGAAGCGGATAAGGCCATCAATCAGCTTAACGGCGCGGCCCTGATGGAACGGACTCTGACGGTTAGTGAAGCTCGTCCGCAAGCGGCGCGGGGAAAGGGTGACGATCGCGGCAGGAAGAGAAAGTCCTTTGACGAGGGGAGGAAAACAGGCCGTTGGAGGTAAGAGTAAGCGAAAACGGCCTCGAAAGAGCCCTGAAGCTCCTCAAGAGAACCCTTCAGCGAGAAGGTCTCATGGGAGAGCTCAAGAGACGCCGCTATTACGACAAGCCCTCTGTCAGGCTGAAAAACAAAAAGCGGGAGGCGCAAAAGCGAAGGGCAAAGAACGCCCGGCACAGCGCGCAGAGTCGGAAGCGCTAATTTGATATCAGTCACCAAGTGATAAAGGAGAGCAAATGGCTAGACGCGCCGTTGCGTATAAGAGTGAAAAGAGGAAGAAGGAACTACTCCGCCTGAAGAAGCGTGAAGAAAAGCGTCTGAGACGTATCGGTAAGGGCGGCGAGAAGGTTTCAGATGAAAAGCCTTCTGAGGAAGGACAGCCCGAGGATCCCGAGTGCGCTGCCGGCGAAGGAGATATCACTTAGAGGATTTCATAGATAGAGCGGAGCTTTCTTCTATTTCTTCTTGATACCCTGGCTCGCCACTTCCTTGCACTTCTAAGTCCACTGGAGCGGATGTGTTCCCTTGCCTACCCTCCCTTTTTGCCTCTAAAACCGTTCTTAGTATTCCCTCAACCATGCGGTCAATTCTTTTGACACTCCGCGATTCTGTGTGATAATCTATGACGCTTACCCGCATTCGATTATCCAGAAATACTTTTCTTGCCGGAGTGGCGGAATTGGCAGACGCAAGGGACTTAAAACTCGAAAATTGAGGTTTTTAGCTGGTTGGCTTCTGGCCTGGGTTTCTGGCCTAACTTACGATTTTAAAGATTAATTACATGTTCTGTATCGTCCAATATTTTCGATAGATTATGTAAAATTTGTACGCCTTCTGCTACAATTCTGCTACATTTTTGCCGCAGTAAAAAATTACTGACTCCTTCCTGTTATAAACACAGCACAAGGTACTGATAGAAGCAATCTTTCACATAGAAGTTATCAACTGAAAGATTATTGTTTTTTGCAGAATATTACCTGAAATCTATATGTTGGTAATTTGGCAATTCAAGGGTATTAAAACTATAGATGTAATATGTTATCAAACCATTTCGTTAGTAAAAATCAACCCTTTTGGTGATTGACAATAAATATAACGTACCCTATGCTTTTAGGCGAATATAATTCTGTGCACGCCATCATTTTTTGATACCAAAATCAGAAAAAATTGGGTAACACTTTTCCGTTTCTGGTAATAGTAATAAACCCTTTCATACTCAGCCAGGCCTCGACGGCAATGCGCCAAGCCGCTTG
>JBFLXP010000451.1:0-2539 GCA_040757315.1 Nitrospirota bacterium | reverse complement strand
ACTCAAACAACCCGGCGGTTATTATCGCTGCAAATGGCCCGGCCGGCAAAAAATATCTGACCCGGGCATTTGGAAGCAGCCAGTAAATCGGAAGATTTACAATAATCATTATAAGAGAAAAAACAATCAACTCGTTCCTGAATATTTCAGCCGCCTTTTTTCTCAAATCTTTTACAGTGATTAGAGGAAGAATAAATAATGTCCACGGCATAAAGGTCAGCAGCACCCTGAACGGATACTCAAGAAAGTGTTCCAGGAATGAAAAGTGTCTGGTTGCAGCCCTCTGCGTTATTTCGCCGATCCACATATTCACGTATTCATGAACGCTGATCCTCTGCAGGACGAACGATAAATAAACGGCGAAGACCAGGATGAAGACGAAAATGCCTGCGAGATGTGATCTTGAAAAGAAGAAAGACACTCTCTTTCTTATGAGCAGGTAAGCAAAAACAGTCAAGTAGAAATAGGCCGGCACTTGGGGCCCTTTTGTCAAGAAACCTATCCCGACCAATGCCAGCGAAACACTCCAGAGGACGACGGGCTTCCATTGTGTGAGATATCCGTTTATCCAAACCAGCAAGCTGAGAACAGATAATAGGATGAACAGGCTGTCTATCTCCGCCGTCCTGCCTTTCTGGATCAGTCCAACCATGCTGAGAGTCGCTAGGGCTGCAAAAAGCCTGCCTTTCTTGCTCAACCATCGGAATGTCAGAAAATAGACGGCAAGGCCCGTGACAAAAACCGTGAATACCGACGGCAGCCGGCTTGTCAATTCATTCACCGTGCCGAAAAGCCGGCCGCTTGCCGCGATAAGCCAGTTCATTAAAGGAGGTTTGGTAAAATACGGCTTGCCGTGTAACATTGGTATCATCCATTCGCCTGTGTTCAGCATGCCTTTTGCGACAATTACACGGACGGGTTCATTCCCATCCCAGCCCGGAAGTCCGAGGAAAGGAATATAGATGACTGCCGTAAGGGTGAGGATCAATAGAACATCTTTCAAAGTCTTATTCTCTGTCGTCAAAGGGTCCTTTGCCTGCATTATCTATGAATATTTCGCGCGAGAAGAGCAGATGCGGCATCACCGCTCATTCTCGGTCCCGATAGGAATCGGAACCTCCGAGGTATCACGATAAGAATCGTGATAAAGCCGCTCCGATGACGCATCTGCTCTTCTCATCATGAGTTTGCGAATAATCCGGGTTAGCTCAGATAAGGGTTTGAACATAAACCGTGGCAGTCTATTTTGCTTCGAAATCGAGCCTCATACCTTCCACAGAATATTTTGGACAGCAATGCATCTTAGTATATAATAAATTGATTATGGATGTGATGATTCGATCAAAGTCGCCCGAAAATCTAAATACTTAGTCCAATGCAGTTTAAACCACAGTCGATTTCGTCCGACAGCGTATTGTCGCTATCCGATGACTTGAATTCGATCATAAACAAGGGAGAATCGTTCCTTCTCAAGAAGCACGATTTTTCGACAACGGTCGGTATTCTGAAAGGCGATAATTTTGGCCTTCCCCGTGATCTGCTGGTGAAAAGGTTTAATTACCGGGGCTTCTTCGATTTTCTGTTGCATAAGCTGTTTGAGTGCCGGGGAAAAAGGCTCTGGGTTAGAAACCTGAGGCTGTACAAAAAAGGGTTGCCGGTGCCTGAACCCATAGCTTATGTAAAGCCGTCGTTCAGACAGAAAAACGCTTTCTTCCTGTCTTCTGTCATCGAAGACGCCGATAGTTTGGGGAGCGCATACACAAAGGGAATATTTCGCAAGGACAGGGATCTCCTTCGAGAACTCGCCCGGACGATCTCGGAATGGCACTTGAAAGGGGCTGTGCACGGAGATCTCAAGTGGCCAAACATCCTGGTCCAAAAAAATCAGCGGGGGTACAAATTTTTCCTGATAGACCTGGATCAGTCCAGGCTCTATTCAACTCCATCGATGAAGGGCATCATAAAAGACCTAAAGCGTTTCTATCGTTTCGGGCTTGAAACAGGAGCTGAAGACTGGGTTGAATTCGAGTTCTTTCCGGCATATGTTTCCCTTATTCCTGCAGAGATGAAGGCCGGGATCAGTTTTGACAGAATTAAGCAGGGGGCGATGAAGGACTGGATCAAGAAAGGGCGGAAAAGGATATCATGAAACTGGCTTTCTGTCTTTTCGAGTATTTTCCATTCGGAGGTCTGCAGAGGGATTTTATACGCATTGCGCGGACTTGTCAGAACCGTGGCCACTCAGTCCGCGTTTTCACGATGTCATGGAAGGGCGAGGTTCCTGATACATTTCAAGTTTCTCTGATTCCAAAACATGGTTTCTCCAATCACCGGCATTGCAGAAATTTCTCGGAAGCTGTTACCCATCAACTGGAGAAAGAGCACTATGATCTCGTTGTCGGCTTTAACAAAATGCAAGGGTTGGATGTTTATTATGCCGCCGACTCCTGCTATAAGGCAAGGGTAACCGAAGAAAAAGGAGCACTCTACCGCATGGGACCAAGATGCCGCACATATCTGGAACTGGAAAGGGCGGTCT
>JBFLXP010000450.1:0-2557 GCA_040757315.1 Nitrospirota bacterium | reverse complement strand
TTCTTCCGGTTTTGTTGCCAACAGAGGCTTCACCCTGTTCCAGACTATCTGACCGGTTTTCGCCCTATAATTGATTTCCTGCCCTGATAGCAAATGATGTCTTTTTATGACGCGATCGATGATGTTATAAACCTTTGCGGAATCGGCAACAAACCATACACTTGTCCCGTTGAGATGCTGCATAACCTTGCCGGCATCAACATTTATCGTAGAATCGCAATCTTTGATGTCCTTGCGAGATTGAACGAATGAAATGCTGATTTTCTTCTCCTCAGAACTATTTCGCTCAAGTGACAGAATCATGGCGCCGTGAAGTACGTCATCGAAGACTTTTTTCCTGTCGGCGATATGAATAATTTCTTTTATCGACGTATTGATTTCTATGAAATTTCTCAGATTTTTGAAATAGAGACCTGAAAGCATTGATCGTGGAATAATGAAACCCAATCTCCCGTCTTTGTTCAACATTTCAATGCCTGCCTGAATAAAAAGGGCATAGGCATTTGGATGCCCGTAAATAGATTCGGAAAAGGCATCTTTGATATCCTGCCCAATATTCTTTATCTTGAAATAAGGCGGATTACCAACGACAAAATCAAAGCGTTCTCTCACTTGAATAGTCGGCCGCCCGTAAAACAATGGACTGTTCTTTTTCTCTGAGGACACTACCTGTAAGGTATCAGCACAATAAACGGGCAGAGGTCTCAAATTCCCAGTTCCATTTCTGGATATAAATTCAAGAATAGATGGAGCCAATAGAGTTGAGAGATTCAGTCTTGCGAAGAAACAGGCCTCGGGGTCGATATCTATTCCAGTGATCGCTGCAATGACCTCTGGATACCAGCCGTGTCGCGGCACGCGAGCCACCTTGAGGGCATTCAAATACAGACGGGTTGCTTCAACCAGGAAAGCGCCGGAACCACAGGCGGGATCTATAAGCCTCTTAGTCAAAATATCTTTTGCCGAAATATATCCTACAGATTTGAGTATGCGGGTAACAATGTCTTTCGGTGTTGCATATTGTCCGAATTTCTTTCTCGGGTCAATCGAGACAAGATGAAGATAGTCCATTATTTCAACTTCTTTATTTCGGTATTCGTCAAATATGGTCTGCTCGCTTATTTCCCAGGCGGGGAAGGTGTTTGAAGTCTCTTCGTTTCCCGCTATAAGAATTTTGCAAATGTCATGTATCCGGCGTGTTTCTATCCCGAGCCCCAATTTGTCATTTTCATTCAAGAAATAAGCGACAAGAGCATCGCACAATTTCTCCCTTATTTCTATAGCAGTGGTATAAGTCACTTTCTATTCCCAGAATTCTTTCAATCCGAGACTAACCTCTATTGCCTTGTCAACTTCTGACAGCTTCCGCTCTGAAAGCGTCCCGACACAATTTTGGAGTCTGTAAGTCCCCCTGTCCTCTCTTTACGAAAGAGGGGAGCAAAAGCATTTCATCATTCCTTGCCTCGTCTCGTGCTTGATCTCTTCATCACCGGGCGTTTCATTCAGGGCAATCCGATAGTAACGTCTCAACGCTGATGCTCAGAAATTTCTCACTCAACTTTTTGTCTTCCTCAGCAATTTCTTTGTAAAGCATGGTCACTTGCGATAACTCTTCATTATCCCTTTTTCCTCCCCCTCACAAATTCAAATGCACTCTGAGGGCGTTGTCTATTGCCTCACGGGTTTCATTGTCATTAACGGATGCAAATGACTCCTTCAGCCTTTGTTTGGAGATTGTCCTTATCTGATGAGCAAGTATAATCGAGTCATGTGAAAGCCCGCCGTACCCCGCTTTCAACATTACTTCGTTCGGATAAACCTTCCTACCTTTTTTCAACGATGTAAGCGGCAGGACTGTTACCACCGGCATGACACTGTTAAAATCCTCGTCGCTCACAACGATGACAGGTCGCGTCCCTTTCTGTTCGGAACCAAGAACAGGGCTAAGATCTGCCGTGAATATTCTCCACTTGAAATTCATTTCCTGATCTCTTCGAAATCTGCAGACCGAAAATCTTCCTCAATTTCACTGATGTCAGAAAGAAAAAGAGGATCACTCCCTGCTTCGATGATGGCAGCCTTGATCCGTTCTTTCTTAATCCTGTTCAGTTCTTCTTTAATAGCGTTCTCAACGAATGCATTCATGGACTTAAACAAACCCTTCTCGACGATCTCCCTGGCCTGAGCCATTATTTGTTCATCGAGAACAAAAGTCGCCTTTTTGCTCATACTCCGCCTCCTTTTACCATATTTCTAAGCATAACAAGAGGCATACAAAATAGCCAGCATTAATTACCAGCATATATCACCATCAAAATTATGGCTAAATAGAAATCAATTGATTCAATTGAATCATAATTTGATGCGTTTGTCAAGCAAAAAAAAATGGCGACACGGTATATGGGGAGAAGGCGCTTGTCTAAAAAGCTCCGATTCCGTCATTGTCTGACCCCCGTATCAAGTACGGGGCAGACTCCCAATCCACCCTTCGACAGGCTCAGAGTGACAATTGTCATGGTGATCCGTCAGTACGCAAGACGGATGTCGAACCATGGAT
>JBFLXP010000449.1:0-2586 GCA_040757315.1 Nitrospirota bacterium | reverse complement strand
AACGCTGCCAAGACGAGAAGGAATTTATGCTTACGAACATTTTTCTCGAGGACTGCGGTTCTGATACTTAACATCAGAATGAAGTAATAAATTCAGTCTCTTCATTTACTTTGGGCTCTTTTTGCATGTGCGAATTATTCAGGTTAAAAAGGTTAGATTCTCTGCATAAATTAAGCACAGAATACACTCAAAAACAACTCAGAGGAGAAATGCGTCTTAATCTCTCAAAAACAGCCCTTTTGTATGTCAAAGAACACCAATTGGTAAAATTGATCCAGAATTCTTGTGTAATATTTCGTTTTCCTCTTGCTTTTTGATTTCAATAGCTTATCTAATTTAAGCACAAATTGGGCATAAATTTTGTCATTTATTTAAAAGGCAATATCGATCAATAATCCAATGAAACCTGACCAATTAAAACCAGATATTATTATTTGTGGCCCCGTCTTATCTGAACCTGTTCAAATCATTACAGCCATCCTCTGTCCCTCGCAAACAGATGAGAAACACTGGATTTATAGAGTGATGGCAAGTAAGAAATCGTCAGGATTTTGTGAGGCAAACTTGTCAGGGAAGCAATTGGAGGGATTAATTAATGAATAATCCAATAGGTTCCACTTGGAGTAAGTGGGATTTGCATTTCCACACGCCTTCCTGCTACGATTATTTTAATAGCTCGGTTACAAATGCAGATATCATTGAGGGATTGATTCACCATGAAATCAAGGTCGTGGCCATAACCGATCATCACTTTATTGACGTCACAAGAATTAATGAACTAAGTAGGCTTGCAGACAGCAAAATAGTTTTTTTACCTGGTATCGAGCTCCGTTCTGAGCTTGGAGACAAACCAATTCATTATATTGGCATCTTTCCGGAATCAATGGATCTGGATCATCTTTGGGACACAATTCGTGGAACTTTAGGGCTAACACCAGAAGGAATCCGTGATAAAGGTGGCGGTGATCGAGTGTATACTCCCATTAGTAAAGCACACGAACTCTTTTCTAAATTAGGCGGTCTGATTTCGATTCATGCCGGTGTAAAATCCAATTCCATCGAGGGAATTGAGAATAGGGAGCAATTTCAATAGCGAATTAAATAAGATGTCGCAAAGAATTATGTTAATATTTTTGAAATTGGTCAGTTAAAAGATGTGGCCCGATATGCGAATATCGTATTTCCAGCCACTAGGCTTGACAGACCTCTTATAATTGGATCAGATAATCACAACATATATGACTACACTATGCCGTTACACACAATCCAAACCTGGCGGTAGTTTGCGACTCCGAACAAGTAATCCATGCCTCTTTAGATAAAAAGCACGCCTACCAGTTGATTTACTCATCTGGTGCTCTGGAGAATCCAGAGATTTGCCAAAAAATTGTAGATGTACTTGAGGGCACAAAACCAGCGATTGACAACCGCGTGGCAAAATATAAAATAATCTTTCAGGATTGACATGGGTATTTAATCACAGATAAAGTCAACCTTGCCATAATGGGATAATCTTAAGACCTTACGGAGACTAATCATAATGCCAATCAAACCCTGGTATAACATCGTCAGCCCGCGCGAAGACCTAAGAGAAGGCAACCCGCTCGACGCATCCGAGTTTGCGGTGCATCTCGATTACGTGCGGGACGGTCGCGCGCAGGCTGACTACCAAAATCCGGAACGGTTTTTTGAGCGAACCTTTTTAACGAAAAATCTCAAGCTTTTGGCAGCGGAGGTGTTGCGTCGACTTGCGGGGGAAACCACGGAGACCTCCGCCGTATTCAACATGAGCACCCAGTTTGGCGGCGGCAAGACGCATGCCTTAACTTTGCTCTACCATCTGGCGCAGAACGGGGCGTTGGGTACCGATCCGCACAGCGGAAAAGCCGGCGATTTCGTGGGCGTCAACGATTTGCTTAGAGTGGCGAGAATCCATAAAGTGGTGCCTGCGGAAACCGCCGTCTTTGTCGGCACTGAATTTGATGCTTTGCATGGCAGAGGAGGCGATGACGGATCGCCGCTTAGAAAAACGCCGTGGGCTGAGATTGCTTATCAGTTGGCAGGTAATGAAGGCTACGCAGTTGTCGAAGAGCATGACAAAAAGGGCATCGCGCCCGCGGGAGACGTGATTCGCAAGTTCATTCACCCGGACCGGCCTTGCCTCATTTTTATGGATGAGGTCATGAACTTTGTGAGCCGCAATCGAAAAACCGGCCTTGCCACCCAGTTTTACGATTTTCTGCAAAATCTTTCGGAGACCGCCTGCGGACAACCTAACGTCGTTCTGGTCGTCTCTATTCCCAAATCTGAAGTTCTCGAAATGTCTTCGGAGGATGAATCGGATTATGCCAGCTTGAAACATCTTCTGAATCGCCTCGGCAAAGCTGTGGCCATTTCTTCCGAAAACGAGACATCGGAGATCATTCGCCGGCGATTGTTCGAGTGGGACCTGCGTCATTTCACCGAGGATGGCCGGATGTTGCTTACCAAAGATGCGCTCACGAGCTGCAACGAATATGCCGATTGGCTGGTCGAGCACCGCCAGCAAATTCCAACTGGTTTCCTGTTGATGATGCGCGCAATGTT
>JBFLXP010000448.1:0-2598 GCA_040757315.1 Nitrospirota bacterium | reverse complement strand
AACGGAGCGCAAGAGGTCAGAAGAAGAGATCAAGAACCGCATAAAAGAACTCGAAGACTTCTACAAAATGGCTGTCGGCAGAGAAATAAAGATGAAGGAACTCAAAGAAGAAATAACCAAATTGAAAGAAGAATTGGAGAAGTGTAAGAACATGTAAAGTTCACTAATATCTCAGGTCAGGTTTTCTACCGTGGTCTCCCGATTTTTATCGGGGCCGAGAATAGTCCCGAAAGCTTTCGGGACATCTGCTCTTCTCTCGTAAAATATTCATGGATAGTGCAGGCTAAGATCACGACCGCCCGACTCTCTTTCCAACCTACAATTTTCGCCGTATCCCCGCGTTGTGTTAAAATTTCCCTGGCAAAAGATGGAACGGAAAGACTACTACGAAATATTGGGCGTCAGTGAAAATGCCGGCGCCGATGAAATAAAGAAGACTTATCGCAAGCTGGCCTTCCAATATCACCCTGATAGAACAGGCAATGATCCGGAGTCCACCAGGAGGATGAAGGAGATCAATGAGGCGTATGCCACCCTTAGCGACCCCGCAAAAAGGAGAGAATACGATTCCCTGAGGTCTGCCTATGGGTCCACGGCATATGATCGGTTCAGGCAGACTTACTCCGAAGAGGACATCTTCAAGGGTTCGGATGTCAATCAGATTTTTGAAGAATTTGCCCGGGCTTTTTCCGGCTTCAGGAGGCCGGAAGATTTCTTCAGCCGGAGCGATTACTACGGCCCGAAATACCGGAGCTTTGAGTTTCGCAGGCCGGGGTTTACCGGCAGAGTCTTTTTCAGCGCCGGCCCCATGGGCGCCACGATTAGAAGAGTCCGCGAAGCGGAAGGAAAACGGTCGGTTCGAACAGTTTATCGTGCGCCTCTCATGTCGAGACTGCTCGCCAGGCTGCTGGAAGGTTTTGGGAAAAAGCTTATGGAAGAGTTGGAGATACCAGTACGGGGAAAAGACTTGTTTGATACATTGTCCGTCTCTCCGCAGGAGATCGGCAAGAAGATCGCGTACCGAACGAAGAGGAACCGGGGAAGATCAAAAGATCTGCTGATAAGTATCCCCCAGGGCATCAAACCGGGTATGAAAATGAAACTCACGGGGCAGGGAGAAGAGGGACGGCACGGCGGAGAATCCGGAGACCTTTATTTGGAGATCAGAATAGAGACATCGTTATCAGAGAAGATAAAGCGGTTTCTTAGGAAATGGTTTTAGCATTCTTAAAGCAGTATATTAACCCTACCGTTGCCTGGAAAGGGAGGGCATCCCTCAAAGCCTTTCAAGGCGATTAGATTTGATCAGGGCATGGCGTCGAGGGAAAAGTACTTCACCAAAAGTGTAATCCTGATTTCGTCTTTTCGATGTGGCTTCCGATGCCATAATGTATCGCTGCGAAAGGCTTTTCGTGCCGCCCTCCCTTTCCAGGTTCCTCATTCTTATGCAATTCCAAGGTTAAGCTTCAACGAGAAAATAAAGAAGCTCCGTTTCTTCACGAATTTCAGCGATAGAATGTGAATCCCCGGGCTCCACTGAGAGCAGATTCCCCTGATTAAGGGAAACCTTCAGGCCGTTCACTATGAAAACTGCGGCACCCCCGATGCAATACATGACTTCGAATGCGTTCTTATGCGTGTGCTCGGAGACTCTATCGCCCGGCCTCATTATTATATGACTGACGTGCTGAACACACGGGAGCGTGCCTCTGGTGATAACCCTCTTTTTCAACTGAGGGTCGTGGCTTACAGGCTCGTACGGACTTTCATGCAGGGAGAAGATTTTCACGCTGCCTTCGAGGCAATCCTTTCGAGTTCCTCCTCGTCGATCTGGAGTTCCTGCGCAAGGACTTTCAAGGTTGCACCCGACTGCTTTATCACTTCCTTGACATAATCCTCATGGCCGATGTTCCCTTCCCAACACCGGTCGAAATACTCTCTCAGTACCGAGGAGAGCCCTTCTGACGGTATCCGGTACCCCTTTCTGGTCGCCTCTTTTTCGCCGGTGCTTTCCGGCATGCCGATCACAACGATCCTGTCGTCTACAACTATGTATCTGAAATCATGCACAATGGCGCATGTGCTGTACTTCACCTCGGCGCCGGCTTTGCTATATATCTGGCCGACATGTATACGGTCGTGGAATTTCGGAATGATGTACTTCACCTTCACCCCTTCCCTTGACAGCCTTTCAATATTGTTTACGATCGCCCTGGTCCTCTTCGTATCCTCGCCCGTCGGCATTCTCCCCGTGATAAAGCCGACGATCTCTCCTTTCGCGTCAAGCATCGCGTCCATGACGGTCAGGAAATACTCCTGCCGCGTGAGAACCTTTGTGGTCTTCTCCACTTCCAGCAACAGGTTCCTCCGCCCCCTTCCCTCTTTCAAGCTGAAGAGCAGGAGAACGATCGTGAACCCAAGGAGGAGAGATTCCAGGATCAATAATATAGTTTCGACGGTCATGACATCACATCCTCAGAAAAGAATAGCACAGAGTTCCTTTCTATAACAGTACATTTTTTGCATTCCCTCATCTCTTTTTTCGCTACTCTTCATCCTTTATCCCATATTATTCATGAATATTTCATAAGAGATACG
>JBFLXP010000447.1:0-2608 GCA_040757315.1 Nitrospirota bacterium | reverse complement strand
GGGCACCATCTTTTTCGCTGTACTCGGTCTGAACCTGATTGAAAAAAGGTTCTGGTGCAGATACCTCTGCCCTCTTGGCGCACTGCTCGGACTCCTGTCGCGGTTTTCGATTCTGAAAAGGGAAGTGAGTGAAGGATGCTCAAATTGCGGATTATGTGCCGCATCATGTCAGGGAGGAGCGATCTCGGAAGAAAATGAAGTCTGGAAGAATACGGAATGTCTGGCCTGCTTCAGTTGTGACGATATCTGTCCCCGGAATGCAGTCAGCTTCGGGTTCGGCAGGAAAAAGTCCCCTTCGATGGAGCTTGGCAGAAGACAGTTGGTGCTTTCCGTTTGTTCGGGAGTTTTAGCCGTGCCGCTGATGAGATCGTCGCCCTTTGCAGGACCGGATTATTCAAATCCGACCGTTCTCAGGCCTCCCGGGGCGCTGGAGGAGAAAGAATTTTTGAAACGATGCGTCAGGTGCGGAGAGTGTATGAAGGTTTGCGTAACGAACGGGCTGCAACCGACCCTTCTTGAAGCCGGGCTTGAGGGGATATGGTCTCCGAGGCTGATCCCGCGAATCGGCCACTGCGAATACCGCTGCACGCTCTGCGGCCAGGTATGCCCTTCGGGGGCTTTACGGAGACTCTCACTCAAAGAAAAGACGAAGATCAGGATAGGACTCGCGATGATAGACAAAGGAAGATGCCTGCCCTATGCTCACGCTACCCCTTGCATAGTCTGCGAAGAAATGTGCCCCACGTCTCCGAAGGCGATATGGTTCGAAGAAGCCATTGTGAAGGGAAGGGACGGTAAAGATATCTTCGTCAAGCAGCCTCGCATTGACCTGAACCTCTGCATCGGTTGCGGGATCTGCGAAGCGAAATGTCCTGTCGGAAACCGGGCCGCCATTTGCGTGACCAACATTGGGGAGTCACGATCAACAGCAAACCAATTACTGATTTAACCCCGATTACTCGCAATCGCGAGAGAAGAGCAGATATCCCGAAAGCTTTCGGGACTCATTCTCGCCGCTCCAATACCGCGTCTGCTCTTCTCACGTGAAATATTCATGAAAAATTTGGGTCAACTCTCCGTCTTCTTCTCTTCCGCCCGTTTTGTCATCCAGTCCCTGAGCCACCGCATGATGTCGTCATAAGATGGCGGCGTGATAAGGAACACTTCGATATCTTTCGGGAACTGCAGCTTTGCCCTGTCTTCATTCTTCAGTATGAGCAGGCCCGCTTCAGCCTCAAGGAGGTTCTTGTCGATCACATCGATCATATGCTGAAGCCTCTTTTCCGCGACTGCCGTAAAAAGATCGAGGATTTTCTCAAACACGGAATGAGTGAACACCACTCTGAGGCAGTTGCTCCAGTCGGTGAAGGGGCCCAGGATATCATCATCCTCAATCGGGACGAGCACCCCGCCCTCTTCGGTCTTCTTCTTTATGACCTCCTGCAGCCGTTCGTTCATCCGCGATAAGACTGCGGGCGACCCATCATCCGCCTTTGTTATGATCTCACAGAAAATCTTTTTTATTTTCCCTGCAGCCTCGATCTTCCCTATCTGATCGACAGCCTGATCCCAGTATTGCTGAACAAGATTCTTATATTCGTCGGGTGCATCTTCAAGGGAGTAAATACTCGCCACACAGTACAGTTTCCTTTTGTCCGCGAAGCTCCCGGCTTCCGGCCTGTCAATCTGTCCGAGTTCGACCATCACGCCACCTCCTTATTATTGATAGCTGTAAATCAGTGTCCCATGGTGTCATTCCGGGCTTGACCCGGAATCCAGTTTTTTCTGGATTCCCCGATCACGTCGGGGAATGACGAAAACGGACATTATTGTGCAGTTTTTGATAGCAGTGCAGTTTATCTGGCTTCAGAAATTGAGCCATATCCCTTGATTCCCGGCACGTCAACCCATCTATCTTGAACCAATGTGAGACACCGATCGATAAGTCTGACCAATTCATTCCGATAATAGAATCTCGAGTCTTTTTTTTGCGTTTTTCTCTTTCGAATCAATCGCAAGCGCTGCCCGGTATTCGTCGATCGCTTTGTCCCTCATCCCGATCTTCTCGTAAGCGCTTCCCGCGGCCGTCCGGACTCCCGCGTCTTTCGGAAAATAATATTTTGCTCTCTCCATAATCGAAAGAGCAGCTTCATGACGTTCTTTTTTCATATAGAAATTATACACCTCGTGGAAATATGACGTATTCTTATGTTCTTCCTTCGGCAAGTACCGGAGAGCACGTCGATAGGCTTCCTCCGCCATGGAGTCGTTGCCGGTTTTCCGGAGGTATCGTGCGAAGATTATCTGAGGCTCTGCACATTCAGGCATCGCCCGCTCGATCTCATCGTCACCCAACCCGGAGAGAATCATGAGCGTTATGTCATCCCTTGTTGCTTGCGGCTCCAGGGAGATCGTCTTCCTCATCATTTCGAGTCCTGCTTCTCTTTGTCCCATGGCAAAAAGCCAGAGGGCATACCTCCTGTACCGAGCAGGATTGATGCTGTCGTGTGCGATCCCTGACCTGAGGGCAGTGTCTGCCGTTTCGTATTCCCCAAGTTCGGACAAGATAAGGCCGAGTCGCTGGTGATATTCCCCGTTCGTCGGATTC
>JBFLXP010000446.1:0-2612 GCA_040757315.1 Nitrospirota bacterium | reverse complement strand
CACAAGTGTCTTAACTTCCGGGGCGGACCTGACATCAGCTCTAAGTATCATTGCTTTCTCTATCAAAGACGCGGTCTGTGCTGCCTCATCTTCCCTGTCCCTGCAATGGACAACAACCTGGTGCCCTTTTTTACCTAAAGCAAGGGCAACAGCTTTTCCTAGTCCTCTTGATGAACCGGTGACTAAACAGACCATATTTAATATTTAAGATTAAAATTTTCCAGACACTCCAGTGTCCTGTCGATATCTTCTGCGGTATGCGCAGCCGTGACCGAAAATCGTATCCGGCACTTTCCCTCCGGTACAGTCGGAGACCGTATCGCAGGGGCAAATATCCAGTTATCATACAAATATCGTCCCAGTTTATGCGCATTATCAACACCGCCTGCCATGACCGGTACAATCTGAGTCTCTGAACCGAGCGTGTCAAGGCCCAGTGTATCAAGTCCTTCCTGAAGATGTCTTGTGTTGTCCCATAATCTCTTTCTAAGGGCCGTCGACCGTTTCTCCATGATTTCTATCGCTTTTAAACCTGCCGCACAAACCGCAGGCGGCAGAGAAGTGGAATAGATAAAACTCCTGGCCTTATTTACGAGCAGGTCGATGAGTTCCCTGCTGCCCGCGACAAACGCGCCGTAGCAGCCCGCAGCCTTGCTGAGAGTCCCCATCTGAATGATATTTCCCGGTTCAATTCCAAAATGCTCAAGCCCTCCCCTGCCGGTCTTGCCGAGTACCCCTGTACCGTGAGCATCGTCAATCATTAATATGGCATCGAATCTTTCACAGAGTTCCGTCAGGTCCCTCAACGGCGCTATGTCCCCGTCCATGCTGAACACCGTATCTGTTATTACCAGCCTTCGTCTGACGTTTTTACGCTTTGATACCCTCTTTATGAGGGACTCGAGATGATTTACGTCCCTATGCCTGAACACTGAAACTTCGGCCTTTGACATCCTTGCCCCGTCGACAATGCTCGCATGATTTAGCGCATCACTGAATATGACCGCGTCCTCACCCGTTATGGCGGGTATAACGCCGGTATTCGCGGCATATCCCGTGTTGAATACAATCGCAGCTTCAGTTTTCTTGAACTTCGCGATTCGTTCCTCAAGTTTCACATGGGGCGTATATGTCCCGCTCAATAGTCTTGACGAGCCGGAACCTAAGCCGTATTTCTTCACGGACGTGATGACCGCCGTGATAATGTCCGGATGGTTCGAGAGATTAAGATAATCGTTTGAAGAAAAATTGATATAGGGTCGGCTGTCTATAATTATGTGTGAATTATCTGATGATTCGATGCATGTCAGCTTGCGGAGGAGATTTTCATTTCTGAGAGATATTAATTCTGTGCTGAATTGGGACCGACTTCTGGCTTTTGACTTCTGACTTCTGACTTTCTTCTCAGACCCCTTCACGTTCGTCAGGGGCCCAGATGTATTTATGAATCTGCAGCTGGATCCTCACCGGAAGGTTGTCCTGCAGCACCCACGTTACGAGAGACTTTGGGGAGAGTTCGCCGTATGCCGGGGAAAAGAGGATGTTCTCGAATTTATCGAGAAGCTTATGCTCGCTTATGATATTCTTTGCCCAGATGTAATCAGA
Organism: Nitrospirota bacterium; assembly: GCA_040757315.1. Taxonomy (GTDB): domain Bacteria; phylum Nitrospirota; class Thermodesulfovibrionia; order Thermodesulfovibrionales; family SM23-35; genus JAKLQR01. The sequence goes on along the minus strand of JBFLXP010000446.1, from coordinate 1,007 downwards.
TTCATCCATGAGGACGAATTTTATCTGGTCCGTGGGTTTGAGAAAATCGAAATTCTTTGGCCGCATCCTTTCGCTCATCCCGCTCTTGGGTGTCTTGAAGTCCATTATCAGGGTGAGCCTCTTGTCAAGGCAGCCGATGCAGATGGAACCATTGGTTTCGACAAGGACGTTATAGCCTTTATCAAGCAGGGTCTTTAACAACTTGGGGGTCTCCTCCTGAAGCAGCGGTTCTCCCCCGGTGAATTCAACGCATTTTACACCGTACTCTTCTATCTTCTTGATAATTTCTTCGTCGGAAATGTCCTTGCCGTTATAGTAAGCGTAATTGGTATCACAGTATGTGCATCTGAGGTTGCATCCGGCGAGTCTTACAAAGGTGCAGGGCAGTCCTGCATATGTGGATTCACCCTGAATGCTCTTAAAGATTTCGTTGATTTTCAGCATAAAAGATGCTAGTTAATTTATTTGTGATATCCTATAAATAAGAATAGTAATATCATAATGTAAAGCCTTGACAATTGCAAGGCGGCTAAAGGTATAATTCCCAATGATAAAGAAACTTTTTCTTCTTTTCACTTTCCTTTTTCTTCCTGTCCTGGCTGCCGACAACCTCAATGCTGAAATAGTCGTAATCAATGTCGAAGGCGTGGTGAATCCGATCATGTCGGAGTTCATTACAAAGAGCATTGATGCCGCTGAAAAAGAAAAAGCGAACGTCCTTATCATCGAACTCGATACTCCCGGCGGACTCGATACCTCGATGAGGTCGATCGTAAAGAAGATCATTGCGAGTGAAGTCCCGGTTGTTGTATATGTTTCTCCAAGCGGCGCGAGGGCCGCTTCAGCAGGTGTATTCATAACAATAGCGGCACATGTGGCTGCCATGTCGCCGGGAACGAACATCGGTGCGGCCCATCCCGTCGGAGTTGGCGGAAAAATGGACAAGACCATGGCCGAGAAAGCCGTCAACGACGCCTCAGCCTATATAAAATCTATTGCGGAGAAAC
>JBFLXP010000445.1:0-2622 GCA_040757315.1 Nitrospirota bacterium | reverse complement strand
AATCCCGGCGAGCATGAGAACCGAGAGGGGATAATAGATCATCGGCTTGTCGTAGATCGGCAAAAGCTGTTTACATACCCCGATCGTCACCGGGTACAGCCTTGTCCCGCTTCCGCCAGCAAGGATAATGCCTTTCATGAAAACCTCAGGAAACAGGCAGAGGTAGGGGCAAAGGTAAAAGGAGAGGAAAAAACAGAGCATGAAAACTTCAAAGGACAGATCATTTCCTCATTCTTCTTTATATGTGTAGCCACTTCTTCTCAGTCATTATAGAGATCTTGGATCTCTTGTCTATTCTACCATCTTCACTACCTATGTATCCAACGCTTCACTGTTTTGAACCATGCTGTCCAGCCGGGCACATCAGATGCTGAAACTATCAGGGGTATCCTCCCTCGCCCTGTACCTCTACCTGCTTCAATCTCTATCTGTCTTATTTATGCCACGTCCAGAAGGCAGCCGTCCAGTTCGATTCTGAAGTGCAGAGCTTCAAGAAGAATCATGACCCGTTCAGGGCCTTTAACTTCACGTTCAAAGATACCGTAAAAATTCCTGAAAGGGCCTTCGAGGATACGCACCCGGGCGCCCCTTTCGAATCTTATCGGGCTGAGATTGATTATATCGTCTTCGCCGATTCTCTCCTTTATCGTGCATACGATCTCATCCTGAACAATTATTGGACAGCTTTTCCCCACGATATACCGCACACCGGTCGTGTACGTGATCAGATGAGCGAATCGCTCCTTTTCGAAACAGGCGAAGATGTAACATGGGAAAAGGGTTTCGACAACCTCAACGAGTCTGTTCTGTTTGTATTTTTTTGTTCTCAGCTTGGGATTGAGCACTTCGATACCTATGGACTGAAGACGGAGTGAGACCAGGTCTTCTTTGGCAGGCTTTGTATAGATGGCATACCACATATCTTGTTGTATTTCTTTATTATTTTAGCATTCACCCGGCGTGAAAGCCAGAGAATTTATCTGTTGGTATCCCTTCAGTTAAATCCCCTCCTTGGCAAGGAGGGGATGGGGAGTTGTTGCACACATCTCTTCCAACCCCTCCAACCTCCCCTTGAAAAGGGGAGGATTCCCGTACCTATTCTCGTACCTATACCTCTACCTGTATCTGCGGCTCCTCAGAAGCGGATTCAGGGAGTCGAGACATTCGCGCCTGGGCGAATGCCATTCCCGACACCGCTGAAAGCATAAGCACATTCGACAGGATATGTAGATTGAAATCGAAGACACTGTGTACGGCTATTGTGGCCAGTGAAGAAAAGAGCGCCATCTTCATGATACCCTGTTTTCCACTCCACGGACCTCTGAAGGAGGACCGGATGAAGAAGAAAACGGACAGCACAAGCAGAAGAGCGCCGATGACGCCTGTTTCAAGAATAAATTCCAGATAGTCGTTATGTGCGTGATCGTAGATGAAAAGGCTCGTGTCGGATGAGTAAAGTGGAAAGACGTGCACATAGGTCCCAAGTCCGGTCCCGGTAAGGGCAAAGTCCCGAAATGCGCCCAGCGTCTCAGTCCAGACAATAAGCCGTTCTTCGCTGCCGATGTCCGTTTTGTAGAACCTGTCTATGATGGGATCGACGCCGAGATATAGCAAGTATAGAAAGAGAACAAGCAGGAACGCTGCAACCGCCCACATCTTTTTCGCCCGGAACCTGTTCCAGAGAAGATAGAGCGCGAAGATGGCGATGCCGCAAAAAAAACTGACAATCCCCGCCCTTGAAAGTGACAAAAACAGGGCGACAGCCATGATCAGCGCGAAGAATCCGAAAAGGACCTGTCTTTCCCGTCTTGCCCGTGTGAAGGCGATGCCGAGGGTCAAGGGTATGAGCATGCCCGTAAATCCGGCAAAATGGTTTCTGTTAACGAACGGGCCGAAGGGGCTGGCATGTGTAATCTCACGGAACCAGTAGAGCTTGTCATTCCAGGTGGCTTTCTGGATGAGCGCGAATACCGCGAGGCCGAATCCGAAATAGCTCAGAATCTTAACGGTCTTTTCGAGCGTATGTGCGGACCTTGTGCCGTAAGCAAGCAGTACAAGAAAAGCCGCAGCGGCAAGAACCCTGACAAACTCGATCTGTGTCCTGTAAGGATAGACGCTCAGAGACATCCCCGCATCCTTATCGACGGCGTAATAGGTGTGGAGATTGAAAGTCGCCGGCGATACGATCTTCATCACGGCAGGCGGCAACGGGACGGTCTGGATCATTATGTACCCTCCAAAGCAGAGAAAAATGAAGAACAGCGCCATCCTGTCTCGCCTGCCCTCTTCCCTGCCGGCGGGCTCACAGTCGCTCTGCCTGCACCTGCCGACCACCCAGACCAGAAACAGAGTGAAGACGGAGGCCTCGATCAGGGCCGAAGACCATACCTCGACAGAGCCGAACAGAAGAACGGACGCCATAAGAACAACCGTCGCTGCCACAGTTATCTTTGAACCAGAGATATCCCGTCTATCCATGCATTCCCGCTTATTTTGTTATTTAGTTTCTGAGACTTGTCCCTTTGTATCTTTATCACCGCCGCGTTGCATTCGGGGGGGACCGTGAAATCCAGGCTCACTTCGCGCCAGAAATTGGTGCCCGTCATCGTCTCCGACCTCTCC
>JBFLXP010000444.1:0-2625 GCA_040757315.1 Nitrospirota bacterium | reverse complement strand
CTGATTTACTTGACGGTGAAAGGAGGGAGTACACATGGCAGAAAAGAAATCCAAGACCAACGTTGCAGCGCGGTCAGAGTCGAAAAACAGGGTTCAGCTCTGTCGTTATTGCGGCAATAAGGTCGAAGTCGTCCTCGCAGTAACCCCGAACGGCAAGAAAAAAATGAAACGCCTCTGCTGCGGCGTCTAAATAGAGTTCCTCTGTACAAGATCGTATTTTTCTTGTATATTTTTTCTGCGGCAGCGACAACGTTGCCGCAGAATTCTTATTCTCAGTTTTATCCTTTATACATCCTCCTTATAGGCCTGCTGTTGACAAACGCCAAATCTTGGATAGGCTTTTTTAAATGGGTGTGCGTTTACCCATTGTGGAAATCTATCTGAGAGGAGGGTCCTATGGATTCGAAGGAATTAAAGAAGATTCTCGCCGGCATTGGCATAGCAACACTTCTCGCAGGCGCCACTATTGTCGGCCCCGGATGCGCTTCCACTGCGGAGAGCAGTTGAACCGGAACCAAGGGTACTGGAAGTGCCCCGACAGAGAAGAAGGCTCCGGCACCGGGTTCCTGATCAGGCAGCAAATAGTGCAGTTAGCACTAAGGATTAAAGCATTTTGCATACGTTTAGCTTCGGACGGGATACTCCGGCAACTCTCGTTGTTGCCGGTTTCCGCCCATCCGATTCGGACTTAAAAGAAGTTCACGACGAGACATTTCGGAGGACGATATGAATAAGATACTTGTTGCAATCGAAGACTCGGAAGGCTCACTAAGGGCCGTTGATTTCACGGGCGAGTACTTCAGCCGGCTGCCTGATGTTCAGGTAACACTGTTTCACGTTCTGCAGAACATGCCGGCCGAATTCTGGGACGACGGTCATTTCCTGTCCGACGAGGAACGGAGAAAAAGGGAAGAGGTCGTCGAGAAGTGGATTGCGAACAGGAGAGCGATAATCGAGCCTTTCTTTCAAAAGGCTGTGAAACTGCTGGTCGAGAAGGGCATGAAATCCGACCGGATAATGACGAAGGCAGTTTCCATAACCGATGATCCTGCGGACGGCATTCTCAGCGAGGCGGCCGACGGAAGTCACCATGTCCTCGTACTTGCCCGCCACCGCTATTCAAAGGCCAAACGCGTGTTTATGGGCAGCGTGACCGGCAGAGTAGTAGACCGTGCGGCCGGCATAACGGTCTGTGTCGTTGAATAGCGATAGCCCTCTCTACAACCCCGGGAACACTTCAGCATAACGTCTCACGTCTTCGGGGTTCCAGGTCGAGCCCATTCTGCACTCCTGCCACACATTTTATTACTTCGGCAACTAAACAGATGCAAGATTTATAGTGCCGTCATTCCGGCTTGTCCGGAATCCTTCTTCGGTTCTTGTCTACATATCCCTATATTCGGAAGGATTCCCGGCGCGCTTCACTTGCGGGAATGACGTTAAGGTATTCAGTTGCCAGAGTATTAATCTCTTTCTTGTAGTAAAAATACTACAAAAAAATTGGATTTTTTCAAGTGTCGAACGGCTGCTCTTGATTCGTACAATAGAAGAGATTCGCTGAGACGACAGCCTTGAGTCCGGGTCTGGAAGGCTTCTCGCTTCTACGGCGTTTCAGGAAGAGACAGGAGGTGATCATAGTTCTCGCAATTTATGTGTGGAGATCTGTCCAATTTTGAATCTCCGGAACAGGCTGAAAGCTCATCAACAATGACGGAGGTATTCTGGACAGCAGTGATTTGGGTAGCAATAGACTTTTCATAGGAGGGAAAAATGAAAAGAATCGTTTTGATCGTCTGCAGCACGATAATACTGCTGTTTTCCGTGGGGATAGCATTCGGCGCCCCCACCGTCTATGTGAAGACCGACAAGACAATGTATCTCATGGACCCGTGGCACTGGGTTTATGAAGCCGCTTACTGCGACCTTCCCGGTCCGTCAGGTAATGCCGGATACTGGCCGATTGGAGGGTATCCGCGTGATATAAACTTTACTGTGAAGACCTATGACGCTACGGGAAAGGTCAAGGATCTCGGCAGTCTTTCCTACAAGGTGTTGGATGGCGCTTCCGTTCTGAAGGATGGACCAATTACCCCAACTGTCGATCCCGGAGTCTACAGTGGGAATTTTCAGCTGATGGATGCCGACCTTGGAGGCAGTCTCTTTACGGGGCAGCAGCCCAAACAGCTCTATCTGCAGATCCTGAACAGCGCAAACCAGATCTTAAAAGAGCAGAACGTGCATATCGGGCGCTGGGGCTGCGACCGCTGCCATATAGAGGCGGGCATAGCTCGGAGCATTTATCCCTGGACCGCGCCTACAGGAGGATTCTATGGTCCGCATGGCTGGGGGGGAATCCTTGGTCGGACCGGATCAGTTGCAAATGCTTTTACTGATATGATCCTCAGGGATTCAACACTGGCCCATACGCCGGGAGATATTCTGGCTAATCATGAAATGACTATTCAAAAACAATGTGGAAATATTGCCTGTTCACCCTGTCATCAAGGTACAAATGGCGTAAATTTGCGCGCCCCGTGGGGAGCAGGATACCGGGATTGCTGGGTTGACCAGTCTAAAAGCCAGGCCGTAGAATGTACATTCTGTCACGGTATAGAGGGCGGATAC
>JBFLXP010000443.1:0-2630 GCA_040757315.1 Nitrospirota bacterium | reverse complement strand
CTGAGGTCGGCATGTTCTATGCTCAGAACGTTTGTGTGGCTATCGGTCTCATTAAAAGGCCCTTTGATAAGTAGCATCAAAGAAAACGCAACGATTAGAACAGCCTGATCTGGCGTTCCTTTTTCTCCTTCGGGCGGTCGGGGATGGTAAGGTTCTTGACGAGTTCGCCGGGGATATCTTTCAGGAAGGGCGAAGGAGATGGATTCAGCCGCTGTCCGTAAAGAAACCTGCTCCGCGCATGAAGCAGGAAGAGTTCATCCTTCGCCCTTGTCATGCCGACGTAGAAGAGCCTCCGCTCCTCCTCGATATCGACATCGTCTCTTTTCATCGAACATGGGATCAATCCCTCGTCCACGCCGGCGATAAAGACCACTCTGAATTCGAGTCCCTTCGCCATATGAAGAGTCATCAATGTGACCATGTCGGCTCCGGAATCATAGATTTCTGAGGGCGTAAGAAGAATCAGTTCGTTAATAAAACCGCTCAGCGCCTCTGACGGCGCGACATCCTTATAATGCGAAGCGATAGCCTGCAGAAGTGTGAGATCACTTTCCCCGAATTCTGAGGCAAGACCGGATTCATTGATGACTTCATTGAGGAATTCGTCGAAGGGCAGTCCGCGCTCCAGTATCTCTTTCCTTTCGATCAGAGCTTTCTCAAGTTTGTTTCCCGGGAATCGACATAGCCGTCCCGCTATCTGGCAAGGAATCCCCGAGGCGTGAAAAGATTCTTCAAGCGCTTTTGACTGCGCATTCGTCCTGAATATTACGGCAAAATCCGCGAAGCAGTGGGAACCGCCGTCAGAATTCTCTGTCTTGTGAATCAGTTGATAGTGGCTCGTTCCGCCGATCCTTTCTTCTATCTCTCTGATGATGAAGCTTCCTTCCGCTTTTTCATCCGGAACCGACACCACCGTGACGGGCACGCCTCCCTCCCGTGTCGGGTTGAGATTCTTCTCTATCCTTTTCAAATTGTTCTTAATCAGTTGATCCGATGCCCTGAGTATCGTAGATGTTGCCCGGTAATTATCTTTCAGAATTATCTTCTCAGCGTCCCTATAGTCATTTTCGAAGTTGAGGAAGTTTGTAATGTCGGCGCCCCTGAAAGCATAGATAGCCTGGTCCGAATCGCCGATAACGCAGAGGTTGCATGTCGTTTGAGTGAGAAGAGAGAGCAACCTGTATTGGGCCGCGTTTATGTCCTGATACTCGTCGACCATTATGTGGGTGAAGCCGCTCCGATATGTCTGATCGGCGAGTATCTCTATAGGACGGAGGATAAGGTCGTCGAAGTCCAGGGCGGATTTTGCAGTGAGGAGCGACTGATATTCCGTATAGATTTCCTTCATCTTTTGATCCGGCTCTTCGAGGAGGTTCTTCATCCTCGATATGATTTCAGCAGCCCGGTGGACCTTGATTCCTGATCCCTTCAGAAGCGGTTTCAGAATTTCAGCCTGGTCATCCCTGTTTAAGATGATGAACTCTCCGGGAAGAACGTCTTGGATGATTCTCAGGCCGAGAAGATGGAATGTCCCGATAAAAACTCCCATTGCTTCCTTGCCCAACAACGACTCTGCCCTCTCCCGCATCTCCCTTGCCGCGCGGTTGGTAAATGTCACGGCAAGGATTTTTCCGGGGTTCACGCCTTGACGGATAAGATAGGCGATCCTGCGGGTAATAGTAAGGGTTTTCCCGGTTCCCGGCCCGGCAACGATCATCACCGGCCCTTCCGTGGTCAGAACGGCCTTTCTCTGTGCTTCATTCAAACCGTCAAGAATCATTTCGGTTGAAGAGAAGATTTACCACAGAGATCACAGAGAAATCCCCTTTTCTTACAACCCCTCCCAACCTCCCCTTCTCCACGGGGAGGATCATTATTGAGAGTGCCTTCATCAAGAGGAAAATTAAGGTTGACCTTCTCATGCACAAGGACATAGGTCAATTTCTGGAGCCAGATCACGGGTTGTCTCGATGAGGCTGAAGACGAAGCGGAGGCCTCGCTTATGCATTTGGTGAATACACTGTAGTCAGATAAAGGCTTGCACATGAATAAAGGTAGTTTATCCGGCCTCAGAAAATGACCTATGTCCTTGTGTCGGATCATCTTTCGCTAACGATGACTTGATTCAGAAAAGCATCGACTGGCCTTTGATCTCCCTTCTCTCAAGCGACTCGAAGATCCGTATCTTCCCGTATTCACCGTCGTATCCCGGCACAATCCGTACATCCCCTCTTCTCATGCGCGAGATCGCCTCACTGATCAGGGGCGAGCCCCCCTTTTCGATTTCCTCAAGAGGAATATCAAGGAGGATCTTGAATTCACATCCCAGTTTCTGAAGAAGACCGAAATATTCTCTCTCGACAGACTTGCTGCTGACACCGACCTTCAGAACTTCGGCAATGATCTCCGGCAGTGGGATCACCGAATGGAATCCGGGCACTCCCGACGGCCTGAAGCCTTTCTTTCTGTCGGCAAGTTTTTCGACTCTGTGCAGCACGCCGACAGTGACTTTTTTCCCGCAGACCGGGCACCGGCCATCGTGGGCGAGGGTCTCCTCTGGTGACAGGTTCACGCCGCATACCCGGTGGCCGTCATAATGATATTTACCTTCTTCGGGGAAAAACTCGATC
>JBFLXP010000442.1:0-2641 GCA_040757315.1 Nitrospirota bacterium | reverse complement strand
GGAGGTCTCCGAGGGCGAGGAGGTAGTTCGTCTTCGCAGTAATCATGGCAAGGGGATGGATATCGATGCCCACAACGTTCCCCATAATATGTTCAAGGGTTTCCTGTTTCAATCCGAGAAGATGCCTTTTATGTCTAATGGTCATATAGAGAAATGTCCCCGACCCGCAGGAAGGATCAAGGACAGAGGCGGCAGGATTGTCCTTTAGAATATGCTCTACCATCCTCTGTGCCAGCCAGTCCGGTGTGTAGTATTCTCCAAGGTCGTGTCTCGTTTCAGGATCGACGAGTTCTTGATAGAGCGATTTCAAAATGTCCTCGGAAAGCTCCCTTAGGTTGTAATTTAAAAGCTGGTTGATCATCTTTTTGGATATATCGAGACCCGCCTCTTTTGTCTGCTCCCTAACGATCCAGGAAAAGAAGTCTTCTTCCAGGAAATTGTCGATTCCTTGTTCGACAAAAAAATCCCCGTCGAGAATTTTGACGATCATGTCCGAAGACGGGACTTCGCCGCTTTCGGAAAGTCGCATCCATACGATCAGTTTTGTAAATACTGCAAGATACGAATGCCTGAGAAAAAGCTCCTCACTTCCTATGACCGTTCCGTAAGTGACCCGCAGATACTTTTCCCAGTTGTCATATACAACTTTGAAATCGCTCCTGTCTTTCACTTTTCCCCAGACACGCTGCAAAGTGTTGAGACAGTATTTGAAAGCGGGGCTCTTTATCCCGAAGTCCCTGACAATCTCATCGGACTTAGGATGAAGGTGAGTCTTTCTGAAGAAATATCTGTCGAGATAGAAATAGGCCTTATACGGCTCGGTCTTTGATAAATCGATTCTCTCGATTTCTTCCAATTGGACCTCGCCCGTTCCTGTTATTTTCGGCAAATAGACGTAGAATAAGAGCCCGTCTGTGGCGATGCAGAGATAGCTGGCCTTTTCCCCTGCTTGAAGAAGATAGGAAGTATAGCGACGCAATTGCGCCATAGCCTCGGCAAGAGTTTTTCGCAGGTCTTTCTCAAACTCGATAATCAGGTTGCCGTAGAGTGTGTCGATACGACCCCTTAAGATAATATCTTTCTTCTTAACGCTGATGTACTTTTCAACGCCGTGGAGATAGTCTTCAACAAATTTGGCGCTCTCATCTTCAAAGACATCTTTCAAAAGCAAAAGAAATTTTTGGGCTTTGGCGGCTTCCGTGTTTAATTGTGAGACCCGGTCAGTGTACTCTTTGAATTTCTGAGATATGCTCTGTCCCGAGATATCAGGGAATCTTGCGGCTTTTTCGGTCAGCTTCGTTTTCTTCATTTCAGCCTTTGGTGTCTCTTAACATCCTCCGTGCGATCTCAAAGGCCGCAGCGATCCGGATGATCTTCACATCGCCGAGTCCTTTGATTTCAAGGAATCTTTCAAGGGGCTGGTTAGCCATACCTTTAAAAGAATTGAACTTATCAAGAATCTCTTGTGCAACTTCTTCAGCGGGTTTGCCTTTTGTGCCAGTTGAAATAAGAATGGATAATAACTCTGCATCACTTAATGACTCTGCGCCAAGTTCCCTTAGCTTACCACCTGGATGGTTCCATGTCTTCATAGAATTCCCTCGAAGAGTTTATTTTCCCTCAGCACATTTTATATCCATTAGTAGATTATGGTCAATAAAGATTTCAAGGTGAGTGTGATCTCGAAAGGAAGGCGAGGTGCTTTTGGCGGGTCTCTTCGGCCAGAACCTTATTTCCCACCAATAAGATAGTAGTATTCCAGATCCAGGAGTCTTCTCTTTATATCAATCCCGCCGGTGTAGCCGACAAGAGAGCCATCAGACCCGATGATCCTGTGGCAGGGGAGGACGATGGGGATGGGGTTGCTGCCAAGGGCATGTCCCACGGCCCTTGAACCCTTCGGACTTCCCACCTTCTCTGCAAGCCATTTGTACGTTCTCGTTTCACCGTAGGGGACCTCCATGAGGGAAACCCAGACCTTCTTCTCAAAATCCGTTCCCGAAAGAAACAGCAGAGGCTGGTGGAACTCCCTCAGAGCACCATCGAAATAATCGTTCAGTTGCTTTCGGAAAGACTCTGGAGCCTTGCCCCGGGGACAGGCTGGTCGTTCTCCGGCAAAGTCGATCCCGGTCAGCCCTTTTCCCGAGAACACGAGGAAAAGGAGGCCAAGGGGGCTTTGAAACGTGTCATAGAAGATTTCTGCTCTGCGGCTCACTTTTGCTCTTAACGGGTCCGGACTGTCTCTCCCCGCGAGTGATTATGAAAGGAACTCCTTCGCCTTCTGAGAGACCTCACTCTGTTCATCCCCTTCTTTTGCATAGATCTCTACCCTGTCTCCTCCCTTCCTGACGGCCTGGGCCAGGGCCTTTTCGCAGCTCAGAATGAGCTCCTCAGGCGTCTGCCCGTCAAGAAAGGCCAGCCCCACGCTCACGGTGAGCCTTCCCTTGGGCTGGGTCTCCTCATGGGAGAAGGGGTAATTTCTTATTATAGCATTGAACCGGTTCCCTAAAGAGAGGGCTGCAGAAAGGACTGTATTGGGCAGGACTACGGCAAAGGCGTCTCCGCCGTATCTCACCACAACGTCAGAGCCGCGGATGTTCTTTGTGAGGAGTTCGGCAATCTTTTTCAGCGCAACGTTCCC
>JBFLXP010000441.1:0-2647 GCA_040757315.1 Nitrospirota bacterium | reverse complement strand
CTTCTGGATTGATACATTTGTCCACTCCTTATGCGAATCGTATTGCGGCATAATTGCCTTCATCATTGCATATGTAGTCTATCGGGAATATAAATCTTCCGGCAAGAGAAGTAATCTTTTTCTTTTCCTCGCCTTTTTTTCCATGGGAACGTTTGATTTCTTCCATGCTTATTCGAATCACTGCGTGACGCTCTTTGTATGGTTTCATTCCCTGAGTGCCTTCAGCGGGGGAGCATTTTTCTTATGGAGTGCTTTTTCCATAAAAAGTAATACCAAGGATCCGCCATGGTTACGACGCGCATTTGCGGGATTTGGTATCGCAGTAACCATAGCATCTGCTGTGATGCTTTCGAAATACTTTTCCATCCTTCCAAGCGCTGTTATGTTAGACATTTCGCATCATATACCTGTCACTTTACCCATCAGAGGGGAATTTACCGGCCGTCTTGTCGGCGTGAATATACTTTCGGCTCTCTTTTTCTTAACGGCAGGATTCTATTATCTAAAATATTTCAAAGCCACAAATGATGTGCTCTATCATATATTCTCCCTTTCGTCCTTCCTCTTTTTTGAGAGCGAAGTATTATTTGCGTTCTCCAGGTTATGGGATCCCTCCTGGTGGTATTGGCACATTATAAAGCTCGTTATCTATGTCGGCTTGGTCATCGGGCTTGCTCACGGTCTCACGAGAACTTTTTATGAGCTGCGAGAATCGCGAAGAAAATTGACCGGAACTGTGGAAGAACTGAGTCACGCGTATGAAAATCTCAAGGATGCACAACAAGAGCTTCTTGAGGCGGAGAAACTCGCCTCAATCGGGAAAATGGCTGCCACCATTGCTCATGAGATAAGAAATCCTCTCGGCGCGATTAACAATTCGATCGGTATTTTCAAGCGTCATAAACAGCTCGTTGATGAAGATAGGGAACTCATGGATATTGTCGAAAATGAAATCGGGAGGCTTAACGGGATCATTACTGATTTTTTGAACTACGCCAAGCCCTCCCCCATGAGCAGATCTCGTACGGATATGAACGCGCTTCTCGATGAAACGCTCCTCTTGTTTACCGATAACGGGAATGGGAACCCGCCCATAAAGATCCGCAAATACCTTGACAGGGATCTGCCCTATGTTTTTATTGACCGCGATGCGGTGAAACAGTGCCTATGGAATATATTTATTAATGCACTGCAGGCGATGCCGTCAGGCGGGACGTTGGCGATAAAGACGCAGCGTTCAATAAGAACTGAGGGAAGCCAAGAGTATGAGGAGGTGGCTGTGTTAATACAGGACAGCGGCATCGGAATGACCGGAGAAACATTGTCGAAAGCGTTCCATCCTTTCTATTCTACAAAGGCTAAAGGGACAGGTCTCGGGCTTGCAATAGTGCAGAGGATCGTCAAGCAGCACGGAGGACATGTTTCGCTGTCGAGCATGGTGGGTAAAGGGACACAGGCGGAAATAGCAATTCCTGTGAATCACGGGAGAAATGTAGTCAGTGAGGGAGCTGAGAATGTCATCAATATTGATAGTCGATGATGAAGAGGGAATGAGAAAGAGCCTGGCGATACTCTTCAGCAAAGTATCTGGTATATCAGGCTGAGAGCGGAGAGGCTGCTATCAGGCAGATGACGAACAAAAACATTGATCTGGTAATCACTGACATGCGCATGGACGGCATGAGCGGAAGCGATCTGCTCGAATATTTTCACCGGAAGGATATGAAGGTACCAGTGATCATCATGACCGGTTATGGCACTATTGAATCAGCCGTCGCTGCGATGAAGATGGGGGCTTATGACTATATCACCAAACCCTTTGAATATGATGAGATCGTGCACAGAGCCAAGAAAGCGATTAGCGGGGTAAAGACTGACCTGGAGATAGGGTCGATGCTCCGGGCAATGCCTGAAGTCGACGAAAATGACTTTTCGATGCTCGTGGGAAGAAGCCGTGTACTCTCCGAGATCAAAATGGAGTTGAGAAAGATCGCGAACACCGACCTCCCTGTTCTCATCACGGGAGAGACCGGAACGGGGAAAAACCTTCTGGCAAAGGCTATTCACCTGAACAGTTCAAGACGAGCCGGACCGTTCAAATCGGTGAACTGCACTTCTATTCCGGAGCATCTTTTTGAAAGTGAGCTCTTCGGCCACACAAAGGGGGCGTTCACCGGGGCGATTATGGAAAGGAAGGGACTTTTCGAAGCTGCGAATGGAGGGACCATCCTCTTGGATGAGATCGGCGCCATACCGAAAACGGTGCAGGTCAAGTTATTGGGGGTCCTTCAGGATGATGTGATCAGGAAGGTAGGCAGGGATCAGGAGATCCCCATCAATGTGAGGGTGATCGCAGCGACGAATGTGGATCCTTCTTCGGTAATCAAGAAAGGGGAGTTCCGTGAGGATCTCTATTATCGGTTGAACGTCTTGAACATACACGTGCCTCCTTTGAGGAGCCATAAAGAAGACATATTTGATCTTTCTGAACATTTCCTCTCCATCTGCAAATCGAGACAAAACAAGCAGCATATTTCCGGTTTCGGACCCGAGGTTATGGACAAGCTTTACAACTACGACTTTCCGGGGAACGTCAGAGAACTGTACAACATCGTCTGCCGCGCGGTGGCACTTGCGGATTCTTCCG
>JBFLXP010000440.1:0-2660 GCA_040757315.1 Nitrospirota bacterium | reverse complement strand
AGGTCAATAGACGCCAGAGTGGAAAACGTGCCGGCCGTTCCGACTAATCCCGTGTCGGGACTCATGTAACGTCCGACTCTCGCGTTAAGACTGTTGAGGATGGAAATAATTTCGCTGTTCAAATCGGCGATATCTTTTTCCGACGGCGGGTCGCTCCTGAGAAACAGTCCGGTGAATTTTATCACGCCGACGGGGATGCTTTCCATGAAAATTACCCTTTCATCCCTGCAGAGAATGCATTCGGTGCTACCTCCTCCGATGTCGACGATAAAGTGAGAACCGTGGATTCCCGCCCTGGAAAATGAAAAAAGGATACCCTTCAAGGTGAGTTCGGCCTCCCGACTGCCGGTGATGACTTCTATGGGTATGCCGGTATGATCGTAGACCTGCTGAATAAATGTCTGCGCGTTTGAAGCTTCGCGCAGGGCGCTTGTTGCGACCGCTCTCACATCTGCGACGCCGTATCTTGAGATTGAGGAGGCGAATTCTCTCAGAGCCGCGAGAGAATCCCTCATGTTCTTCTCTTGAAGACCGCCGGTTTTGTCAAGACCTTCGCCCAACCGAGTCACCTTCCGGTCGCTAAAGACGTCGACAATACCGGTGTCTGCGACCTCGCCGATCAGCAACCTGAATGTATTCGACCCGACATCAATGGAAGCGAGCAGGCTCATTGGTGATAGTATAGAACAGCGTGCGGGCAAAGACCACAAGGCTGGATTATTCATGAGTCGTGGAGTAGCAGAGCAGATGAAGTATCATCGCTCATTCTCGCCCCGATAGGAATCGCGACCTCCGAGGTATCCCGATAAGAATCGGGATAAAGCCTCTCCGATGAGCGTGTCGAACTACTGGTCACTTCACTGAGGGTTGCGCGAAAAGCACATCGGCGTTGATTTTATTGGGCCCGTTGTGGTATAAAATTAAGATTTCCCGCCCTTTGGAAGGGCAAAAAATTGCGCAAGGAGATATTCCGGATGAATATATACGAAAACATGGTTATTCTGAATGCGGCGCTCTCTGATGATGAAGCCGATGCCGTGGTGGCGAAAATCAAGGACGTGGTCGCCGGCCAAGGGGGGGAAGTGCTGAAGGTTGATGTCTGGGGCAGAAAGAAGCTGGCTTATGAGATAAAGAAGCAGAAAAAAGGGTTGTTCGTCCTTTTTTTCTATAAAGCGCCGTCGCGTACCATTAAGAAATTGGAGGAATTCTACAAAGTTACCGATACTGTTCTGAAATATATGGTACTGCAGTTGGGGGCAAAACAGATCCAGAATCTGGAGAAGACCGAAGGCACGCCGGAGCCACCCCCCGAACATAAGAGCGAAGGGTAAATGTTCAACAAGATCATACTGATCGGCAACCTTACGAAAGACCCTGAGTTGAGGTACACACCCCAGGGCACGCCGGTCGCCGTTTTGAGGCTTGCCGTCAATCACAGATACAAACAGGGGGATGAGGCAAAACAGGAGACGATGTTCATCGATAATGTCGTCTTCGGCAAGCAGGCCGAGACGTGCAGCAAATATCTGAACAAGGGAAGCGCCGTGCTCGTTGAGGGGAGACTTCAGGAGCGGAGATGGGAATCAAACGGGCAGCAGAGAAGCAAGTTCGAGGTCGTTGCTCAATCTGTCCGCTTCCTGGGACGGAGAGGCGGATCCCAGGAGTCCGGACTCGGCGCCGATGCCGATGTTGCGCCTCTTGAGGAAACGACTGATCTGGAGCCATTCTAAAATATGAGAGAAATAAAGAAATATAGAGAGAAAGGAGCTACCTTGCAACAGAGAAGATTTCAGAGAAGAAAATTCTGCAGATTTTGTTCGGAAAAAGTGGAGTACATAGATTACAAGAATACCAAAACCCTTAGAAACTACCTCACCGAAAGAGGTAAAATCCTTCCGCGAAGAATGACGGGAACGTGCGCGAAACATCAGAGGGAACTCTCCGAGTCCATCAAGAGGGCGCGGAGCATAGCTCTTCTGGCCTTTGCGGAAAGGTAGGAGATGAGGATCCCGAAGGCATGGGTTCCTCTCCTCTCAAAAAAAATCTTAGATAGTCTCCTCGCAAAAAATCTTATTAAGCCGGCAATACCCCTGGAAAAACTGCTCGCCGAGACCGAGGCATTAATCCTCCTTGAACTCACTGTCGAAGACAGGCTGAACGAAGAGGTGAGGGAATTGTTAAAGGTTCATGCCCCTGAGATTGAAAGGGGCCGGCTTGATTACAGAAGGCTCTTCGATCTCACCAAACGGAAGCTGATCAAGGAAAGAAACATCGTACTATGATGCTTTCCGACGACAAAATCTCTCACCTGTCCCATGTGCTTTTGAAGGGACTCATAGAAAAGAAACTCCTCTCTATTGTGGAAGACGAGGCAAAGATAAGGGCCGATATCAAGAGGACGATTGTCGGCGAGCTGAAAATCGGCGAGCAGATCGACGCCGTCGTAAGAAAGAAACTCCAGTCATTTTCAAAAAAGATGGTCGAGGGAAGCCCCGAGTGGGAAATAATGTACAAAAAATTCTTCAGAGAAGAGGAGATAAAAAAAGGCAGAGCTTCTGGATAAAAACGGCTACGCTTTTTATCCTTCTCTTTATTACCTATCTCGGACTGCTACTTGAACTGCCGACAGAGAGACCGGCCCTCTGGTTTTCTATCTGGAC
>JBFLXP010000439.1:0-2664 GCA_040757315.1 Nitrospirota bacterium | reverse complement strand
AAAAACGTTTTATGACCACCCTCTAAATGAAAACAAACGAAGAATCGAAGGTGCAGCATGTTTCGGGGCCTACAGCGGAATCAACGGGGGTAATTGCGGAAGGAACCTCAGGACCATAGACCCCGACGGGACAGTTTACATCTGTCCTGATTTGGCGGGGCAGGGAATCTTTCCATTGGGCAATGTTCTTCATGACGATGCCCAGACGTTGATCGGAGCGGAAAAGATGTTCTTTGAGCGAGAGAGGCGACTTGCCCTGGAATGCGACGAGGAGTGTTGGCGACTCTGCAGGGGAGGCTGCCTGGCCGCTGCTTATTTTCAGAAAGGCGACTATTTGGAAAAAGACCCCTACTGCAGTTCCTATAAAGAGATATTTTCCTTTGTCAGAGGGAGGAATCGTTCAGCCCATGCGTGACAGCGCCGCATACAATATCGTCGTCACCAATGACTGCATGATCCGGTGCGGCCACTGTTTCATGGACAGAAAGGCCGTCAAATCCCTGAGCGTGGATACTGTTAATGCGATCACGGCCAAGATACTGTCGTTCAACAAGAGCCAGGACATAAACTGGGGGGGAGGGGAGCCCCTTATTCTGGGACGAGGGTATCTCAGAGGTATGGTTTCCCTTGCGTGTTTCGAGGACCCCGGCACGAGGAATCTCCTGTATTCGACATATCAGATACAGCTCGACAACGACTGGGTCGATATCCTCAATCGGTTTGATGCCCTGATGTTCAGCATCGACTCTTATCGAAGCGCTCAAACCAACTTCAGCTCCGGACTCGCTCTCTCCAATTTGAAGAGACTCTCTCCTGAAAAGCACGTATCGTATACCCCGATGGTCGGCGATACTCCCGAGAAAGTCGCCGGATATTATGCTCAGGCCCTGGATCTCGGCGCCGAGATGTTTCATCTTGGTTTCCTCTACTCAAGAAAATTGATCCCTCCCGGCACATACATCAGGCTCATTGACGACCTCATGGACCTCCAGGTCTCGCTCGACGGACCGGAAATAGGATTTTTCCATAAATCTCAAGCCTGCGGCGGCGATTATAAGTCGGCTGTGGGATGGCGGGGATATGACTGTTTTGACAAGGGCATGTACTTTTCACACGACGGCATTGTGACGCCATGTTTCATCATGTACAGCCTGGGTTTCGATGTCCCTCATGTCAAGATCGGGGAGTTCTTGTCAGAAGACACGGACATCTTCGACCTCAACAGGAAATACGCCGCGGAGTTTTTCATCAGGAGCCGCGAGGGGAAATGCCTCGAATGTTCCTATTACACTCTTTGCATGGGAGGATGCCCATACTTCACGGCGCGTTCTGAAAAAACCGGCATCGACTGTTACTGCGAGGTTTACAAGAGAATCTTTGAGACTCTTCTCGGAAGGAACCACAGGGAGGTTTGCGCGTGATAACGATCGGGCTTAACAACAATACTCTCAGGTATCGATATCTTCAGGAGATGGCAGCACCCCCCTCGAAGGATGAAACTGCGCCTTACTACATTTTCGACAGGTATGGGGTGGATTTCCTTGACCGTCTCTACATGCTTCAAAGCTGTGTCACAGCATGTCACGCGCTTGTCCTCTTCGAGCCTCGCGACACGGAGAAAGTCCTGCGCCACATAAACATCCTCGACGGCTTCACTTTTACGCTGGTGCCGACCGAAATAGATCCCGCGGTCTATGGCATCATTTATGAATTCTTCATGCACTCCCGGCTTTCGACATCATATATAACCTGGATATCCAAACTCCTGCTCAGACCCCATAGGGAAGTCAGCAGCGTTACATTCAACGATATACCTGTCGAATACGCAGAGTGTCAGGAAGCCTGTCCGATGCGCGTCAAGGACTGCAGTAAAGGGCTTCTTTTTACCGAGTTGTTCCATCCGATGAAGGAGTTTCCGACGGATGACGATTTCCAGAAATTCTGTGCCGTCCACAAGGAATATTCCCTGCGCATAGTGAAGGACTATCTCAACAGCGACCTCGACCTGCCGGAGTTCAGCAGAATTCGCCGAAACTTCGGGATACGCAACCAGTACTGGATAGACCCCCAGCGTATTTTCTTGGGAGAAGCCGTCAGCAAAGAAGAGATCATACAGGGCGAAAGATCCTGGCTTCAAAGAGTTGGACAAGAAGAAGGGAACGGAAAACCTGTCGACGCGATTGTGAGCCTGCTGGACACCTGTTTCGAGAAGTCAACTCCGACGGTGGAGATTGGCTTCACCGCATATGATAGGGATAGCTTTGCCCTGGTTATTGACCGCAACGACGCCGTCGAAGGGGATAGCCTGCCGAAGTACATCGACGCCATGATTCCGGAAATCAAGGGCCCCTCACTCCACGAATTGTCCTCGGCTATCATCCGGGCGAATATAGTTGAGAACTATCCCCTGGTCAAAATGGACTGCAGCAAGCATTCCGGAAGTGTGGAGCGCGTCTCAATCTATTACCGTTTTTCGGAGGGACTTCGCAGTCTCGTCTCGTTGCGCAATCTTTTCGAAAGGCAACCTTTTGAAATGGTGGCTCATCGTGAAGTCGTGTGGGTGAAATGATGAGCTGGAATCAGTATAGCATGGCTTCAGATAAGGGTAAAAGAGCTGTCAAAGGGATCAAGAAAACTGTATGATTTGTGGATGGGCAAAAAGAG
>JBFLXP010000438.1:0-2675 GCA_040757315.1 Nitrospirota bacterium | reverse complement strand
ACGGGAAATTACTGAGGCAGCAGAATGAGGAGATGAATACCGCGATAAGGAGAGCTACATCAACAGGCAGACCGCTTGGCAGTGAAGGGTTCATAAAGAAACTGGAGAAAATATTGAAGCGAGATCTTCTTCCAATGAAAGGTGGGCGGCCAAAGAGGAAGATATAATATGGGAAGTGTCCCCGTAGGTTCTTGAGGTTCTTGAGGTTCTGGAGAAATCAAAAATATTGAACCCATTGCCGCCGGTCATGGGATAAAGAATCTCAAGCGACTGAACAAAATTTACGGGAATACAAACTGGAGAAAGCTAAAGGGAATATGCCGGGTAAAGTTAAGCGACGGTTCAGTAATGGATGCTGAAGTGCATTGGTACGAAGGCCACGGCATAGGGAAAAAGGAAATCAAAATCAAAAAATATCTGTAACGGAGCAACTATGAAAAGACATTTTATGATTTGCGTTAACAATCGCGGGTACGAGGCATCACTGGAGATTCGGAAAATATATGAAATAATAAGTGACAAGACAGCTGCAAAACATCACCAACTGAGGGTCGTAGATGAATCTGGGGAGGATTACTTATTTCCAGAGGATTATTTTTCTCCTGTTCGCTTGCCTTCCATAACTAAAGAAAGATTAGAACTTATAGCGGCATAATCGGGTAAGGGACGGTAATTAACCGTTCCTCCCCACACCACCCGGCTTGCGGCTCCGCAGTGGGCGGTTCGCGGAAATCATCCTTCGGCAGGCTCAGGACGCCTTGGCCGGAATTAAACTACGCTCTACAATATAGCAACTGATACACCGAGGCGTGATCGAGGTAAGGCAATTCCATGAAGCGTCCCGAAGGCTTTCGGGACTCCTCCTGTCGGAGTAAACGCCGACAACGAGCTCATTGGATGCTACACTCATTTCCACGTTCGGGCCTTCCTCCTTTGCCGCGCCCTCCGGGCCGCAACTCAACTCGGG
Source organism: Nitrospirota bacterium (assembly GCA_040757315.1). Lineage (GTDB taxonomy): Bacteria > Nitrospirota > Thermodesulfovibrionia > Thermodesulfovibrionales > SM23-35 > JAKLQR01. The sequence goes on along the minus strand of JBFLXP010000438.1, from coordinate 1,708 downwards.
CCGTCAACATCAACAATTATTGATAATAGGTATATTTAAGGTATAATAAATATACTATGGAATTTGAATTTGATCCCGCAAAAAGCAATAGCAACAAAAAAAAACACGGGATCGACTTTTACGAAGCTCAGGAATTATGGAATGATTCGGACTTTATTGAGATTCCATTAAAGACTATTGATGAACCAAGGTTTTTAGTGATCGGAAAGATTTCAGAAAAGCATTGGTCGGCAATTATTACTTATCGAAGCGAAAAAGTTCGGATTATTTCAGTACGGCGATCCAGAATAGAGGAGGTTGAGATATATGAAAGCTAAAGAACTTGACAGAAAATTCGACGAAGGTGAAGACATCTCCAAGTACCTTGATATAACAAAAGCAAGGAGAGCAGGGCAGCAACAGAAACGGGTAAATGTTGATTTCCCGGTATGGATGATTCAATTATTAGATAAAGAAGCCAGACGTTTGGGCGTGCCTCGGCAATCAATAATCAAAATATGGGTAGCTGAGCGTCTCGAAAAGGCATCTTGAGTTTGAGAGGTAAGAAGTGCTACCTCGACGGGAAACCCTTTCGGAAAGTCCTTTTTCATGGGTGTTGCACAGGAGTTGAGAATTGAGGAAATTCCTATCAACGCCAAAGTTCCTTTGACAAAAAATTCTCTATCGCCTTAATCGCCTCCGCAACGGAAATTTTGTCCGTGTCGATTGTTACCTCCGCATTCAGCGGCTCTTCATACGGAACGACCGTGCCGGGCACGGGCCAGCCTTCTGCACCCTTTTTGTAGATATCTCTCGGCGCTCCGAAAGTCTCCGACCTTTTCCTTTCGCGCTCGATACACGCATCCATAGAACAACGCAGATACACTTCAACGAATCTCGGTATAAGTTGCCGGGCGAGATTTCTCCACACTCTGAGATTGCCGGTAGCGTCGATGATGACGTCATGATCCAGTTCAGACAGCTTTTGTGCAAGGAAGACGAGTGAACGGTAGACAAGGTCTCTTTCGGATTCGGAATATGTCGGCTCAGGGGTGACCACTCTTCTGAGTTCGTCCATTCTTAGAATGACAAACTCGGGGTGGGCCTGTTTCAGCCCCTCGGCGACGGTGCTCTTCCCGCTTCCCGGCAGCCCGGTTATCCATATCGCCATCCCGCTCATAGCTGATTTCATTATACCGATAAGATCATGTCTGTCCAATAGAAATCTCATGTAGCCTGTTGCGCGAACCTAATTTTGTCACCCTGAATTTATTTCAGGGTCTCGTATCCTATTGATTACATGAGATGCTGAAACAAGTTCAGCATGACATTATCGACTTTCTGCCTATTTGAGCAATAGGCTGCACATAGATGGAATTGAAATTCGCGACATAATTGTCCCAAACTGCGACATAATTGTCATCTTATTTTTCGCCCTGATTTTACCCGCATTTCAGCAAAGCCTTGGTATTCAATGCTTCACAAGATTGGCACGTTGATTGCTTTTGACAATAGAAATTGATAAAGGAGGATTCATGAGACAAATAGCGATTTATGGAAAAGGCGGCATCGGGAAATCTACTACGACCCAGAATACAGTAAGCGCATTGGCAGAAGCCGGTTACAAATGCATGATCGTCGGGTGCGACCCGAAGGCCGATGCGACGAGGCTGATACTCCATAGAAAAGCGCAGGCGACGGTCATGGACATGGCCAGGGACCGTGGGAC
>JBFLXP010000437.1:0-2680 GCA_040757315.1 Nitrospirota bacterium | reverse complement strand
CTTCTTCAGCAGATCGACGAGCAGACAGACAGAGCAAAAAGCACTGTTCGATCGCTTCTCGAATTTTCGAGGGACAAAGAATTCAAGAAAGAAATGATTCCGCTCAGGGAACTCTTTGAAGAAACAATTCTGTTTCTCAAGGGTCAGATTCCTGCAAGAGTGGAGATTATCTTCGATATCCCCGAAGGGGTGGATATCTTTGCGGACAAGCAGAGGATCCAGCACGCTCTTCTCAATCTCATCAAGAATGCCGTTGAGTCGATAGTGGACGAGGGGAAGGTTTGCGTGAGGGCGAGGAAGCATTTGGCCGGCGCGTTGCATGGAGAGAACGAGATATGCGATTCAAAATTCCGGGGCAGATGCATAGGCGACTGCCAACTCGAACAGGACACGGTTGATATAGTCGTCGAAGACACGGGCGTCGGAATCCCCGCCGACATGCTGCCGAGGGTGTTCGATCCCTTCTTTACGACAAAGGACGTCGGGAAAGGTTCCGGATTGGGACTCTTTATTACTACTGAAATCGTTGAGGAGCACAACGGATGCATGGGCGTCGACAGCAAAGTGGGTGAAGGCACGTGTTTCCTCATACGGCTGCCGTTAAAGGAGTGAGATGAAAAGTACGGGACGGCTACTGATCGTGGAAGACGAAAGAATCGCACTGAGAAACCTCGAACATGTGATGAGGAAAGAGGGCTATCACGTGGTGGGAACGGAAAGTGGAATGAATGCCCTGAAACTGCTCGAAGACGCGGTCTTTGATGTCGTTCTCACCGACCTCAGGATGGAAAAGGTCGACGGTATGCAGATATTGAAGAAGAGCCGTGAAACGCAGCCCGATGCCGAAGTCATTATGTTGACCGGCTACGCGACGCTTGAAAGCGCAGTCGAGAGCATGAAGAAGGGAGCTTTCTATTATATCGCAAAGCCCTTCAAACTCGATGTTGTTCGCAAAGTGGTCAAGGAAGCCGTGGAGAAAGTGCGGTTGAAGAAGGAGAACAGACAGCTCTGGGAGCAAATAGAAGCATATGAAGGTAAGGTCAAGATAATCACACAGGATTCCAACATGGAACGGCTCCTTGAGACGGCGAAACAGATTGCGCCGACCGATTGCAACGTCCTGCTTCAGGGTGAAAGCGGCACCGGGAAAGAGGTGTTCGCACGATTCATTCACCTGAACAGCAACCGGGCCGCAGGTCCCTTCTTTGCGATAAATTGCGGCGCTTTCACCGAGGAAATCCTGTCCAGCGAGCTTTTCGGCCATGAGAAGGGGGCGTTTACCGGCGCGGTTGTGCAGAAAAAAGGCCTGGTCGAGGCGGCATCGAAAGGCACCCTCTTCCTTGACGAAATAACCGAGATGCCTCCTTCTATGCAGGTGAAGCTCCTGCGGGTCATCCAGGAAAAGGAAGTTTTGCGAGTGGGAGGGACGGGACCCGTCAAGGTCGATGTAAGATTTATTGCAGCGACAAACAGAGACGTCCCCGATGCAATAAAAACCGGCAGGTTCAGGCAGGATCTCTATTTCAGATTGAACGTAGTCTCCCTGTATATTCCCCCTCTTTCGGAGAGGAAGGACGACATACCGCTCCTGAGCTATTATTTCCTCAAGAAGTATTCCGCACTCATGAAGAAAGGCGTCTCCGAGATTTCGCAGGACGCAATGGAACTTTTGATGAATTATGATTTTCCCGGTAATGTCCGCGAGCTTGAAAACATCGTGGAGAGAGGAGTTGCCCTCGCTAACGGCGATACGATCGAAACAGCACATCTCCCTGAAGATCTTCGCGCTCTCAGCATAAAGACCTTCAGAAAAAAGGAAGGAAAGATCCCGTCGCTTGAAGAACAGGAAATAGCTTACATCAAATGGGTGCTTACCGAGATGGGCGGCAACAAATCTCTCGCCGCGCAGATACTCGGCATCGATAGAGTATCACTCTGGAGAAAATTGAAGAAATACGGACTGGAATCTGATTAGGACGTCATGACGGTCTATCTGAAAAGCGCTTCAATCGATACGGAGAAATATCCGTTGAGGGACAGGTATCCCTTCAACCTGAAAATATTTCAGGAGACAAAGCGGATTGAGTTCACCAAGCCGGTTACGTTCTTTATCGGGGAGAACGGCACAGGGAAAACAACCCTCCTGAAGGCGCTTTGTCGGAGGGCCAATATTCATATCTGGAAATACAGTGAGCGGACCCGCTTCGAGGCAAACCCTTATGAGGAATTGCTGTATTATGTGGTGAACGTGGAATGGACGAACGGGTGCGTCCCCGGATCTTTCTTTTCTTCACAGACCTTTCAGGATTTTGTTCAGATTGTAGACGAATGGGCGGCGGCTGATTCGCAGGTGCTCGATTATTTCGGCGGCAATTCGTTGATGACACAATCTCACGGCCAGTCGCTTATGTCCTATTTTGAAGCCCGTTATAAGATCAAGGGACTTTATCTTCTCGATGAGCCGGAAACGTCTTTGTCCCCGAAAAGCCAGTTAGCGTTGCTGCGCCTGCTTCAGGCGATGAGTCAGGCAGGCCATGCTCAATTCATAATCGCGACACATTCTCCTATCCTCCTGTCATGTCCCGGAGCAGACATTTACAGCTTCGATCATACCCCTATTGCGAAAATAGTTTACGAAGAGACGGATCACTACAGGGTGTATAGGGATTTTATGCTGAAC
>JBFLXP010000436.1:0-2697 GCA_040757315.1 Nitrospirota bacterium | reverse complement strand
TTCCTGCATAGCCGTTCGGCATGAAAAAAACCTCCTTTTCGCGTTTTCAAGAGTGATGGTCTCGATAAAAGTCCTCTGAGACTGTGCACCTAGGCCGGTCGGGGCCAGCCCTTGCCAGGAGATCGACGCGCTTCAGTAACGCGGGCACTCGATGCGCCCCGTGCATGCCCAGGACACGCTCGGCCGCCGTGCCCGGATAGATCCCGGCGGAGGTGATATAAAGCGGCCTCCCGCTCCGCCCGCGGAAGACCTCTGTTGCCGAGGCGCCCTTAAACGGGGATTTCGCCACGCCGATGACCGGGATCTTGCCTCGAAATAATTCAAACAGATGCTGCCCGAGCCCCGGCCGATCCCCCAGCATCACATAACCATCGACGATCATCTCATCAGGACCTATCTTGAACCGCTCAATCAGGGCAAGGATGCAGGGAAGCTCGCGCCTGTAAAACTGTCCAGGAATGTAGCGCGCCGCCGAGCGCAGGCGCAGGGTGTATTCCGCAGCAGGATCTGCATCCCTGTAATCGCGGAACAGCACGGAGGCCGCACGCGCCCGTCCGTCTTCCATGTAGTGAACATCAAAGGCCGCGATGATCATTTCTTACGTTTTAGAAGATGAGGCCGCGCGATCCTTCCGGTCGATCCATTCAGCATAACGCTGAAATAAGATGCCTTTTCCGGTCGGCTTGGAGCGGTTACGCAGTCCTTTCATTCTGGGGACTCCTTTTCACCCCGAAAAGTAATTCCAGATGTTTCACGGCGGCGTCGGATTCAATCTTCTTTGATGAAATTTCTCTTGACAAGAACTGGAATGCGTCGTAAAATCGCATATGATGAAATACAGAAAAAATGAGTATCAGGTATCTGAGGTCCAAGAACTGCCTGCCGAGTTCGAACCGAAATCGCGAATGAAGCGGCTTACAATTGATGTTCCGGCAGATCTCCATACGGCTATTAAGGTGGACTGTGCCAGGCGCGGGGCCAAGATGGCAGATGTCATAAGAGAAATCCTCGAAAGCCAGTTTGGAAAGGGTAGCTGATAATTGACCCACAAGCAATTAGACCTCCTGCCCAAACCCGAACGCAGCACACCTTCGGGAAGGAAAAGCCCGAATGGAGTCGCTACGACTGACTTGGTCGTTTCGGCGTATGTCGGTACGAACGCGGACGTGTTTCCTCATGTGCTGCGTCTTCATGTCCCCATTGGAGCTAAGATTGCCGATGTGACGTACGGGAAGGGCGTCTTCTGGCGAGACGTTGCTAAGGAGAACTACGATGTTCGTCCATCTGATATCGCCGAAGGGATCGACTGCCGGAACTTGCCATACGAAGACGCGTCCTTTGATTGTGTTGTATTCGATCCTCCTTACATGGAAGGCTTCTTCCGAAGAGGGAACTCGATCAAGGCTGGTGCAGGCACGCACAACGCATTCCGCGAACATTACTCTAACGGTGATGAAGCTCCAGAGAGCGAAGACAGGAAATGGCATGCAGCGGTGCTTCAGCTCTATGAGGAAGGTGGCCGCGAGGCCCATCGTGTCCTTAGAGACAATGGCGTATTCATTGTTAAGTGCCAAGACGAAGTGAGCGCGAACCGTCAGAACCTTACTCACGTAGAGCTGATAAGCACGTATTCTACCATAGGCTTTTTCTGCAAGGACCTTTTCGTGGTTGTTCGCCCGAATAGGCCCGGCGTAAGTAGATTGTTGAAGCAAGTTCATGCCAGAAAGAACCATTCTTATTTTCTTGTGTTCATCAAGATTCCAAAGGGAAAGAATGCTTTCGTTGGTATTCGGTGTATTTCTCATAATTAGAGGTAGGGAGGTCAGAGTTCTTAGCAAAGACGAATCGCCACTTGTTCTCGAACGCGAAGACATTCACCGCCAGAATATCAAACTCACCCTTAAGTAAACACGTGGTTGTAACTTTGCTACCGTCTGGCAGTATTACGTCTCGACGGTCGCTAGCATCTACTTGGGCCTTACCTACCCAACCCTTGTCAGTCTGCCTAATCATACCGGTCTGCAGTGACTTCGACTCAAAAATAAACTTCTGTCCTTTGTAACGAATGACCCTATCGCCCTTCCTCTTGCGATCATGGTCGTCGCCCTTTCTTACTTCGGTGATCTCCTCTCCGGATAACCAAAGTTTCTCTAGCTTCAGTTCCGCAAGGTATCCAAGGATCATTCCCCGAAGGCTCGGGTTCTGGTCAATGACTTGGGTAAGTTCCTCAGCAGTAATATCCCATCGGTCAAGAATCGTATCTGACATGTTAAATCCTTCTTCTCTTTACCATCGAACGGTGAAATAAGGCGCGGGGGCAGCTAGGCTGGCCACGACCGCAGAGTCTTAACCCCGCCGCCTTTATCGATTTGTTCGCCGCAAGCGATCCCATTCTTCCAGGAAATGTTCTGAAAAGCTCTTCTATCCTTCTTTATCCTCTCCACTTTCCACAACAGCTTTCAACCAAACTTTCGGTACTCGCTCCGCAGGCGTCGAAGGAGGCTTTTCAATGCATTATAGCCGGGGGCCTTTTTGTCAGGATAATCCGCCAGATCATCTAGGGCCATTTCAATCACGTCGATCAAGCAATCCATGTCCCAACGATAAAGCCCGAGGGGACGTTTCCCCTGATAGTTCTCGATTTTCTCATCAAGTCCGAAAGCTTCACTCATTTGCGACGTATGGCGCTTCAATTCC
>JBFLXP010000435.1:0-2705 GCA_040757315.1 Nitrospirota bacterium | reverse complement strand
CCGCGGGTAGAGCCTGCTCGGATGCCCGGTGCCGATCGGCACGGGCGCCCCCAGTATGATCCTCTCTTTCGTCCCCTTGAGATAATCGACCTTGTTCCTCACCGCCGCGTTAGAGAGGATCTCTTTGGTGTTCTGGAACGATGAGGCAGCTATCCAGCTTTCGGCCTCGAGTGACGGCTTAGTCAGGCTTATAATGGCCGTCATAGCCCGGGCCTTACGGCCCAGTGTACGCTGGTTCTCACGCAGGAATTCCTTCATGGGGATCCTTTCGCCGGTGACAAAATCCGTGTCTCCGGGATCGGTGATAACAACCTTATTTAGCATCTTCCTCAGGATCACCTCGAAATGCTTGTCATTTGTCTCGACACCCTGCATCCTGTAGACCTTTTGAACCTCATCGATGATATAGGCAGCGGCGGCCTCGGTCCCTTTGATCCTCAGGACGTCTTCTATGGCAATAGCGCCGTCGTGAAGCAGATCCCCCGCCTTTATCTGGTCGCCGTCATAAAAATTCAGCTGTTCGCCCATGCCCACACGGTATTCTCTCTTTTCACCGCCATCGGCGACCACTTCTACCGGCACGTACCCCTGCCGGGGAGGAGCTATCCTCACCTGACCGTCTATTTCTGCCATAACAGCCTTGTTCTTGACCTTCCTTACCTCCAGAAGCTCGAGTACCCGCGCAAGGCCACCGGTAATGTCAATATTCTTGGCAGCCTGTTTGGGGATCTTGGCGATTACATCGCCCGGACTTACGGCCTGACCCTCACGGACAATCGGCATGGCACCTATCGGAAGCTGGTACTCCTTCTCGCCGATGACTATCTTCGGGACGTCATCAGCCAGGATGGACTTTATGAATATCCTGGTAACGCCGGTCATTGGATCGTTCTCCTCCCTGGCTGTTATGCCTCTTATGACGCCTTCAAACCTTGCCACCCCTTCGCTCGTCGATATAATGGGCAAATTGAAAGAATCCCATTCGGCGATGCGCTGCCCCTTTTTTACCGTATCGTTCTCGCTCGCAAGAAGATTTGAGCCGTACGTCAACCTGCCCACTTCGCGCTCAATGCCGTTTGTCTTGAGAAACAGACGGGCGTTTCTGTTGACGATAACCCTTTGCCCCTCCCTGTCGGTAACGGTCACCGCGTCTTTGATAAGCACCGTCCCTTCTTCCCTTGCCTCGATAGAGTTCTTGTGGTCGCCACCCGAAGCGCTGCCGCCCGAATGGAAGGTTCTCAGGGTGAGCTGGGTCCCGGGCTCACCGATGGACTGAGCGGCCATGATCCCGACGGCCACGCCGATATCCGGCAACTTCTTCCTCGACAGCTCATGCCCGTAGCACATGGCGCAGATGCCGTGCTCAAGGTCACAGAAGAGAGGGGACCTTACCGATACCTGCGTGATACCCAGTGAAACGATCTTTTCGGCCATAGACTTCGATATCACCGCGTTTTTTTCTATCAGAATTTCACCTGTCAGCGGGTCTCTCACTTCCACGACCGAAATACGGCCGGTAGTCCTCTCTTCCAGCGGTATGATGACGATATCTTTTTCGGTCAGGGCTTTCATCGTAAAACCTTTGAATGTTCCGCAGTCCGCTTCGTGGATGATGATATCGCTTGCGATATCCACGAGCCGGCGAGTGAAATAGCCTGCATTTGCCGTCTTGAGCGCTCCGTCCGCCCTTCCTTTTCTCGCGCCGTGACAGGAAAGAAGGTATTCGAAATAGGAGAGTCCCTCTTTGAAATTACTCTTGATGGGCATCTCGACGATATCTCCATTTGGCTTGGCCATCAGACCTCTCATGCCCGCGAGTTGTCTTATCTGTTCCCTCGAACCCCGCGCGCCGGAATCGGCCATCATGTATAGACTATTGAATTCCCTGGCGCGCCTTTTTTCATCCGGCGAGAGATCGCCCTCCGTAACGCCGAAGTTATCCATCATAGCGTCGGCTATCCTGTCGGTCGCTTTCAACCATAGGGAAACGATCTTGTTGTGTTTCTCCTTTTCCTCCACGAGGCCGGCCCTGAATTCTTTCCCGACCAGTTCCACCTCTCTTTCAGTCTCCTCGATGATCCGCTGCTTTTCCTTTGGGATCGTTACATCGGCGATCGAAAGGGAGATGCCGGAGAGCGTTGCATACTCGAACCCCGCGTCCTTCAAGCGGTCCAGGAGGCGCACGGCCTCGTTCCTGCCGGCTACCTCTATCGTCTTTTCAATGAGGATGCCGATATCTTTCTTCCTAACGTTTCTGTTTGTATCTTTAAACGGGATTGTTTCTGGGAATAACCCACTGAAGATTATGCGCCCAGGTGTGGTTTCAACCATCTCCCCGTCGATTCTCACCTTGATCGAGGCCTGCAGATCGACGACTCCATGGCTGTGCACGATGAGCGCATCTTCCCTGTCGGCAAAGACCTTCCCCCTGCCTTCGGACATATTATCTTCCTTTGTGAGCCAGTAAAGTCCGAGCACCATATCCTGGCTTGGAGACATAGCCACTTTGCCGCTCGCCGGTGAGAGAAGATTATTTGGAGAGAGCATGAGAGCCCTGGCCTCTTCCTGGGCCTCTTTCGAGACCGGCAAATGCACTCCCATCTGGTCTCCGTCGAAGTCCGCGTTGAAACCGGAGCAGGTAAGGGGATGCAGGCGTATGGCGCGCTCCCGTATCAGCACGGGCTCGAACGCCTGCATGGACAGCC
>JBFLXP010000434.1:0-2739 GCA_040757315.1 Nitrospirota bacterium | reverse complement strand
CGCGAGGAAGCATTCGAAGAGGTTCGTCAATATCAATGTCGGGATATCGCCGTTTGTTCCGAAAGCCCATACCCCGTTCCAATGGTATGGTCAAAGACCCTTCGATGAACTCCGGAAGAAAAAGGGCTATGTGCGTGAACGGCTGAACCGGAAAGGTTTCCATGCGAAGGGCCATGATGTCGATATGAGTCTTCTGGAGGCCGCTTTTTCGCGGGGAGACGCCAATCTATCGCTTCTTGTGGAGAAAGCCTGGTCTCTCGGGTGCAGGCTCGACGGATGGTCGGAGACCTTCGACTTCGCCAGGTGGAGGGAGGCGATGGAGAAGACCGGCGTCGACGCGGCGGCATACGCGCAGCGGACTTTTGAACGGATCGAAAATCTGCCCTGGGATGCTATCGATACAGGCGTCAGGAAAGATTACCTTTGGAAGGAATATGAAAAAGCCCTGGCGGCGGAGATCACGAGCAACTGCAGAAAACTCTGCCGCAACTGCGGGCTTGAATGCCCCGCAGGAAACGCGAAGTCCGGAAAGTCAGAATTCGGGGAGACGCGTGACAGGTTTGTTTCCGACTTTCCCGAGCTCCCGGCCTCTCAGCTTAGCCGCTTCAGGCCGGTGAGGATAAGGGTCGAATTCTCAAAGACCGGCGTCATGCGCTATCTTTCTCATCTTGAACTCGTGGCCGTATTTCATCGCGCAATGAGGAGAGCAGGAGTCCCTCTCGAATATACGCAGGGCTTCCACCCCGCTCCGAAAATGTCCTTTGGACCGCCGCTTGGGGTCGGCATCGCGGGCGCGAGCGAATATTTTGATATGGAAGTACTGCCGCCTTTTGACCTTGTTCGTAACAGAACGACTTTGAACAGTATTCTGCCCGAAGGCATTTCCATAAAAGACATGGCGGCCGTGCCGGCCGGCACGGAGTCCTTGAACAGTTTCGTCTCGAGGTATGAATATCTGGTGAAGAGTGAAGATACCGCCCCGGTCCATGCCTTCATGGCTCAAGAAGAACTGCTTGCAATAAGAGAAAAAGCCGACGTGAACGTGAGGAGCATGGTTGAGGAGGCCCGGATACTTGATAAGGACACAGTTCGGCTGGTGCTGATCGACCAGGGCAACATCAAAGTGAGACTGAGTGAAATTCTCCCGCTTATATTTGATATGCCTCTGGAAGAGCTTGATGTGACAAGGACCGCTCTTTACGGCTGGAACGGGTCATGGGTCAAACCTTTAACCAGTAATAAATTATATATGGTGGCATCTGCCCGGAATGAATAGAGTGGTCAAGCGAAGAGGTTCAAATTTCTGAAGCCGGATAAACTACCTTTTCTTGTACACATACCTTTATCTGATTGTGATGTTTTCCTCCAAGTCATGAGTGAGGCTTCCGCTTCGTCTTCAGCCTCATCTATATAACCCATGATCCGACTTCAGAAATTTGAACCTCTTCGTTATTCGGTAATATTTAGGCAGCAATTACGGCCCGGTAAATTGTAAAATGTAAGAATGGACAGCGAAATACTCATAAACGCGACGCGCGACGAAATCAGGGTCGGCCTTCTTGAGGGCGGCCAGGTCGTGGAGTTCTATGTCGAAAGAAAACGGGACGCCAGCCTCGTCGGCAACATTTATAAGGGGAAGATCGTGAAAATACTCCCCGGCATGCAGTCGGCCTTTGTTGATATAGGCCTCGAAAAGGCGGCTTTCCTGTACGTGACCGATATTCACGCAGGTCTTGAGGAATTCGCTCCGTTTCTTGAAGAAGAAGAGAAGGTGAACTCCGTCGAACTTGTTTCCAAGAGAGGAAGACCGGACCTCACGATAGAGGAGATGATACAGGAAGGGCAGGAGATCCTTGTGCAGGTGTCAAAAGATCCTATTGGGAGCAAAGGTGCACGGGTCACCTCCTACGTAACGCTTCCCGGCAGATATCTCGTCCTGATGCCCAATGTGGAGCATGTCGGGATATCAAGAAGGATATCCGATGAATCGGAGAGGACAAGACTCCGGACGATCGTGGAGGAGATGAAACCGAAGGGCTACGGGCTGATCATAAGAACAGCAAGTGAAGGCTCGGGCGAAGAAGACTTGAAGAAGGATCTGGATTTTCTCCTGCTCCTCTGGGAAAACATCCAGAAGAAGAAAGACAAGGTTTCGGCGCCTTCTCTTCTTTACAGCGACCTCGATCTGGTTTTCAGAAGCGTCAGGGACCTCATGGTGCAGGACGTCAAAAGACTTGTTGTCGACTCTCCGGAGGAGTACGAAAGAATAAAGGATTTTGTAAGGACCTACTTCGAGAAACTGGTCGGCGATATCGAGCTTTACGAAGGGACCGAGCCGATTTTCGACGCTTTTGGTATCGAATTCGATATCGCCCGGGCGCTCGGTAGAAAGGTGTGGCTGAAATCCGGGGGCTACATCGTGATAGACCAGACGGAAGCCATGACCGTCATCGATGTCAATACAGGCAAGTTCGTGGGGAAAGAGGAACTCGAAGATACCATACTGAAGACGAATCTTGAGGCGGTCAAGGAAATAGCCTATCAGATCCGGCTCAGAAACCTCGGCGGCATTATCATCGTGGATTTTATCGACATGGAAAAATATGAAAACAGGGACCGGGTGTTCAATGCCTTTGTCGAGGCCATGAAGAAGGATCGGGCAAAAAACACCATATCCCATATCTCCGAGCTCGGCCTCATACAGATGACCCGCAAGCGGGTCAGGGAGAGTCTGGGAAG
>JBFLXP010000433.1:0-2746 GCA_040757315.1 Nitrospirota bacterium | reverse complement strand
CATTATCCGGCTTGACCGGATAATCCAGAACGTATTGAAAAGACTGGATTCCCCGATCATCCGTCTTACGTATTGACGGACGGGGAATGACAGATCACCTGAATACTTAATTTATGGACAGACACTAATTAACCGGCGGCAGTCCGGTGGACCAAGAAACACAGTGACGACACTCTGAAAAGAAAGACCCTTGATCCTTTGCCTATGTCGAAGTCCGCAATAAGAGATTGCTCATTACTTATCCTCCTGACGGCGATAATATATTTGCCTTTCCTTGGTCTTTCTGCCTGGCACGGTAATGAGCCCATAAGGGTGATTATCGCGAGAGAAATGCTGCATTCAGGCAATTGGTTGATGCCCATCCTTCACGGAGAGCCCTATCTCGCAAAACCGCCGATGATGAATTGGCTGATAGCTGCCAGCAGCAGTCTTTTTGGAGAACTGAATGAGTGGACGGGCAGGCTTCCTTCTGTCCTGCTGATGCTTTTTACCGGCATCTCGGTGTATTTCTTGACGGGAAGATGGTTGAAAAGAGAGGGTAGGCTCTTTGCCGCTATCATGACATTAAGCATGCTCGGGATAATAAAAAAAGGCAGGGCGGCAGAAATCGAGGCGCTGAATATCTTTGTCATCTCATCCGTTCTTCTGGTATGGATAAACGGGTATATCAGCCGATGGAAACCCGTCGCTCTGTGGGGTGTTGCGCTGTCTCTCGTGGGCGTCGGCTTCCTTTCAAAAGGGCCCCAGGTATTTTTATTTTTCTACATGACCATTCTGGCATACCTGCTTTTGAGGAAACAAATTTCCTTCTTCTTTTCAAAAGGACATGGCTTGGGCCTGGCGCTTTTACTTCTCATACTCGCTGCGTATTCAGCAGTGATTCTGCAATGGACAACGGTCGATCATTATATACAAAGTTGGATAGGCGAGGGAATAACAAAGGCAGAAGCTGAACACTCTCTATCGTTTCTCACGCACCTGATCGAGTATCCCCTGGAGGGGATAGGTTCTTTCATGCCGTGTTTGATGTTCCTCATCCCCTTGCTTCTATACAGGGACGTGCGGCAAGGAGCAAGAGCGGTATTCACCAATGAAGCTTTTGTGTTTTCCCTAATCGTCATCGGAGCTAATTTCCCGCTTTACTGGCTCCTCCCGAATGCTCGTTTTCGCCATTTCCTCCCCGCAGGACCGTTCGTGGCCATCGCGGTGGCTGTGGTTTTTGAATACTATCTCACAAAAATGGAGACTTTTTCGGGACTGAAAATCTTTTTCAGAAGGTTCCTGAAAATATCGGCAATTCTTACAGTTCTATCTGCTGCTGCGGCCGCGGCGGTAATCATTATTCGCGACATCACATTTTCCTACACGGTGTTCTTTATGCTTGCGGGTATTGTCTTTCTTGGTATTCTGGTCTTAGGCAGAAGCCATTCTCCAGGGACGACCCTGATCAGCGTTTATGTGCCTGTGGTAACGGCTCTGATATTTCTCATCCACTCATACATCGAAGTCCAGTACGAGTCGCGCCGGGAGAACTATCCGAGAAATATCGCGCAGGAGATAAATCTCGTATTGCCCGACGATGCTGAAATTGTTTATGAACTTGGATACAGGAGATTCCTGGCAGTCACCTGTTACATCAACAGGGAAGTCCGTCAGATCAATAAATTCGCCGAACTGAAACGTTTGAATCATGGAAAGGGCAAGATCTGTTTTATTTTTGACACGAGGTTTCTAAATTCCTCAAGTGAAAGAGATAGAAATATCTTGCTGAACGAAATTCGCTGGAAAAAGATTTATTCGAGGTATTTCAAGGGTAGCAGAGGAGATATTATAATGGGGACGCTATAGCACCGTGAGCCATTTAGCGCTGGATTCGGGGGATTATAGAACCCTCTCCACGGGAGTCAATCATCCTTTCTTCCATAACCGCCGCCTCCGGGAGTCTTTATTATAATGGAATCGCCTCGGGCCACTTTCAGGACTTCCCTGTGTCCAAGCGGAACTATTCTGCCGTCGGATTTTTTTAACGTGTTTACCCCGCGCTTGCCCGGCATGCCTCCGTGGAGACCATAGGGTAAATATTTCCTTCGTTCGGAAAGTATCGAGACCGCGGCGGGCTTGAAAAATCGGATCTCCCGCACTGCGCCGTCTCCGCCCGAAAACCTGCCCTTCCCGCCCGATCCTTTTCTCAGCACAAACCGTTCGACCCTGATTCCCGGGTGTCTGATTTCGAGTATCTCCGGGTCTGTAATTCGGGTATTCGTCATGTGGACCTGCACACCCGACGCGCCATTGCAACCACTTGATGCGCCTGCCCCTCCCGCGATCGTCTCATAGTATGGCGTTTCCCCTTCCGCCTCGAACAGAAGATTATTCATCGTCCCCTGAGAAGCCGCCGCAATCCCGAAAGCGCCGAGCAGGACGTCGACAATCCTCTGGGACGTTTCAACGTTTCCTGTCGCAACAGGCGCCGGATAGACGGGATTTAGAATCGAGCCTGCAGGAATTGTGATTTCTACCGGATTTAGACATCCGCTGTTCAAAGGAATGTCCACATCGATCATCGTCCTGAGCACGTATAGCACAGCCGAACGCGTTACGGAGAAAGGCGCGTTCAGGCTGTCAGTTGCATGCTGTATTCCCGTGCCCGTAAAATCGAGGGTCACTTTTGTCGTGTTGGGCGGATCATTGCCGGCGTCGATGACGACAGCGACCCTTACGGGCGTTCCGTCATCAAGAAAATCCT
>JBFLXP010000432.1:0-2754 GCA_040757315.1 Nitrospirota bacterium | reverse complement strand
TGTCGTCGGCATGCCTGACGATGACGGAATCGCTGTCGGGGACGGTGCCTGCCACGGGCGGGATATCGAGCGGTGAAGGAAGATACTCGACAATTGTATCAAGGAGATGCTGAACTCCTTTGTTGCGGAAGGCAGAACCACAGATGACAGGGGTCAGCTTCAACTCCACTGTCCCCTTGCGCAACGCGGCCTTTATTTCGTCGGCGGTAATCTCCTTCCGTTCGAGGAATTTCTCCATAAGAGAGTCGTCCATATCGGCCAGCGACTCAAGCATCTTCTCCCGGTGTTCCTGTGCGTAAGGCATGAGATTCTCGGGGATGTCGACTTCCGTATATGTCGCACCCAGCGTTTCACTGTCATAATAGAATGCCTTCATTTCGACAAGATCTATCGGGCCTCTGAACGCGTCCTCGGCTCCTATCGGGATCTGGATAGGAATCGGATTTGCTCCGAGCCGCTCTACCATACTGTCGACACTCATAAAAAAATCAGCACCCACCCTGTCCATTTTATTCATGAAAGCGATCCGCGGAACGCCATACTTATTCGCCTGTCTCCAGACAGTTTCCGACTGCGGCTCAACCCCCGCCACAGAATCGAAAACAGCAACCGCGCCGTCGAGGACTCTTAGAGATCTTTCTACTTCGATCGTGAAATCAACGTGCCCCGGGGTATCGATGATATTGATTCTGCAGTCTCTCCAGAAGCACGTGGTCGCAGCAGAGGTTATGGTGATGCCTCTTTCCTGCTCCTGAACCATCCAGTCCATGACGGCAGTGCCTTCATGAACCTCTCCGATTTTGTATGTGACTCCGGTGTAATAGAGGATGCGTTCCGTAGTCGTGGTCTTCCCTGCATCGATGTGCGCCATGATACCTATATTGCGTGTCTTTTCTAACGGAAACCTTGACAAATCTTTTCTCCTCTATTCTTCCTACCATCTATAATGGGCAAAAGCCTTGTTCGCCTCAGCCATCTTGTGGGTATCTTCCTTTTTCTTCATAGAAGCCCCTGTGTTGTTAAACGCATCAAGCAACTCGCCGGCAAGCTTTTCCTGCATGGTCTTCTCGGCCCTGTCTCGGGAATATTTCATAATCCACCTGAATGCAAGGGCCGTGCGCCTGTGCGGTCTTATCTCCACAGGCACCTGGTATGTCGCACCGCCGACTCTTCTCGGCTTCACTTCGAGGACGGGCTTGACATTCTCGAGCGCCGTTTTGAACACCTTGAGTGGATCGCTGCCGGTCTTCTTCTTCAGGATATCGAACGCGCCGTAACAGATTCTCTCGGCGGTCGATTTCTTTCCGCTCTCCATTATTGCATTCATAAATTTGCTGACGATCTTACTGTTATATTTCGGATCGGGCAGGATATCTTTCTTCTCTACTACTCTTCTTCTTGGCATGTATCACTCTCTTATTTCGGCCGTTTGGCTCCGTATTTCGACCTTCCCCGCCTGCGGTCTGCAACTCCCATGGAATCCAGGGTACCTCTTATAATGTGATACCTGACTCCGGGGAGGTCTTTCACTCTTCCACCCCGTATCATGACGATCGAATGCTCCTGGAGGTTGTGACCGACTCCGGGGATGTAAGCCGTGACCTCGATTCCGGTCATCAGCCTCACCCTTGCGACTTTCCGAAGCGCCGAGTTTGGCTTCTTCGGAGTTGTTGTATAGACCCTCACACAGACACCTCTTTTTTGCGGGCAAGACCGCAATGCCGGGCTTTTTGTCTTCGTCTTGACTTTCTCTCGCCCATTCCTTACTAATTGAGCTATCGTCGGCACTTTACCTCCAATTTATTTTGTATGAGTGTTAGACGCTCAGTAACACAGCAAGTGAAAATTTTACCAGACAAACAAATTTTTGTCAAGGAGTCAGCTCGGACTTTCCTCTGTAGAAATTCTTTTACAGAAAGATACAGCGGGACATCATGCGTTCCATCGATTGAAAACCACTCCTAACGGCTGTGATTGACCGTGGCCGACAACCCGGCGTATTCTTTCCTCAATCTCTTCGGGCGTAATGATCGAGCCCCCAGGCCTGCCGTAAAACAGAACTTCCGATCTGCCGTTCACCGACAGCCTGACGTCTTCCACCATCTGGCCCGCATTCATTTCGACGGTCAGGAAACGAACTCTCTTCCCCGCAAGAGCCGAAATTTCACGTTCAGGGAACGGGAAGAGGGTCACCGGCCTGAAGAGACCGACCCTTATTCCCTCCCGTCTGAGTCTCATAACGGCGGACAGGGCTATTCGAGCCGCAATCCCGAATGCGACGATGATAATTTCGGCGTCGTCGACGTAGTGAAAGTCGCACCTGACCTCCCGTTTTTTCATTCTCCGGTATTTCTCCTGCAGAACGGTGTTCCTCGTCTCGAGCTCGCCGTCGCCCATATAAAGAGATTTGATGACGCGCGGCTCTCTTCCTTTACATCCGTCGAGTATCCAGTCTTTCTTAGGAAGTTCCGGACTTTTGTATTTGTTCGGGCAGAAAGGCTCCATCATCTGTCCGATAACTCCGTCGCCGAGTATCATCACCGGAGTTCTGTACTCATCCGCTCTGTCGAAAGCGAGCATCGTGAGATCCCACAATTCCTGGATGCTGTACGGCGCATAGACGAGCATCCTGTAATCTCCGTGCCCGCCCCCCTTTACCGCCTGGAAATAATCCGCCTGACTGCCGGAAATATTACCCAGACCGGGGCCGCCTCTCTGTATATTAACGATGACCGACGGAAGTTCCGCTGCCGC
>JBFLXP010000431.1:0-2781 GCA_040757315.1 Nitrospirota bacterium | reverse complement strand
CCGTATTTATACCATGGATCGGCAGGCTCGACGCCTCGGAACTCTCTCTTCCTGTCATGACGATGGTAATAGCCGGACTTGACAGTTTCAACCCCTGCGCCTTCTTCGTTCTTTTTTCCCTCTTGGGAATATTAATCCACGCCCAGTCCCGGAAGAAGATGCTCCTGACCGGAGGAGTCTTCGTCTTCTTTTCCGGATTCATCTATTTCGTATTCATGGCCGCATGGTTGAACCTTTTTCTAATCATGGGTCAGGTTGCGCTCATAACGAAAATAGCCGGAACAGTTGCCGTCGTCATAGCGCTCATCAATATAAAAGACTTTTTTATCTTCAAGAAGGGAGTTTCTCTTACTATTCCCGACAGCGCCAAGCCCGGACTTTTTGACCGGATGAGGAAACTGCTCAAATCTACGTCCCTGCTCTCGATCCTTGCAGGCACCGCCGTCCTTGCCATAGCCGCGAATTCCTATGAACTCCTCTGCACGGCCGGTTTCCCCATGGTCTTCACAAGGATACTCACTCTGAACAACTTGTCGCCAATCACTTATTACTTTTATCTCGCCTTTTACAACACGATCTACGTGATACCTCTTTCGATCATCGTTATTTTATTTACGGTCACCCTCGGCAGAAGAAGCCTCACCGAGTGGCAGGGAAGGGTTCTGAAACTGGTGTCGGGGACGATGATGCTCGGGTTGGGAAGTGTGCTATTTTTGAACCCCGAAATACTCAACAGCGCTCTGGTATCCGTGATCCTGCTTTCGGGAGCATTGGCTGTTTCGGCAATCGTGATATTCCTGACAAAGAGGCTTTCCACGGTAAAAACGGTGAAATTGGGCAGTGGCCGAAAAATGAAACTGAAGGAATAAAATTTGACGTGAAGAAGATAATGTTCATATGCACGGCGAATTCCTGCCGATCACAGATGGCGGAAGGATTCGCCCGGGAATTCGGAAAAGATGTAATCGAGGTTCACAGCGCGGGTCTCATGGCAGCCGGTGTTCACAGGAGAGCCGCTGCTGTCATGAAGGAGGTCGGGATCGATATATCGGCACAGGAATCGAAAGAGATCGATACCGACATTCTGAAGCAGATGGACCTTGTTGTAACGCTTTGCGATAACGCCGAAAGGGTTTGCTCATATATCCCCTTTGACCTGAATCGGGTCTACATCCCCATCGATGACCCGGTCGGCACGGCCGGATCGGAAGAAATAGTCATGAACGACTTCAGACGCGCGAGAGACGAGATAAAAGCGGCGGTTCTGAAGCTGATCGAGGATATGGGACGGTCCGAACAACGATGAGGTGCTCAGACCGTCAAAACCTGAATTGGCGAGTCAAATTCATTTTTCCATATTCACGCTTGAAATACTTATCCGTGCAGGCTGGAGACGGAATACTCTTTGATACGCGGACTCGACGATGCGAAACCGGACCTCACGATCAGAACCGGACAAGGAGCATATCCAAGCACCCTCTCGGCGACACTGCCCATTAAGAGCCGCTTCAGTCCGGTCCGGCCGTGGCTTCCCATTACGATAATGCCGGCCTCGCTTTCTTTTGCGGCGGACGTGATGACCTCGTGCGGCTCTCCTTCTTTCACAAGTCCTTCGGCCTTAACCCTCATCAATTCAGCCCTCTCCTTTATCTCCTCCACTATCGACTTTGCTTTCGCTGTAAGAGGATTAATTATGCGGGACTCTCTCACCCGCTGCTCCGCCGTAATAAAGATCACCGACAATACGCGCGTGCCAGATCGATCGCCTTTCCGGCAGCAAGTTCGCTGTACTTCGAGCCGTCTGCGGGCAGGAGAATTGCGCCCCAGTCTATCGCCGCTCCCTCCGGCACCACAAGGACGTCCGTCTGGCTGTAACCGATCACACGGGCAGTAGTGCTGCCGATCAAAGCTCCTCCGAGACGGCTTCTGCCTTCACGGCCCATCACGATCAAATCGTAATCTCCGGCATCGGCAACGTCTACAATCCTCTCGTATACTTCTCCTTCTTCGTCAATGAGATTTACCGGAACGCTCTCTTCTTCAAAAATCTCACGGGCTCTGGACAGAGCTTCCTCATATGGAACGACCAATATGTCTTTGACGTTGTTGACCCACATCGACCCCAGGTCCCCGTCGTAAGGAGGCACGACGGAGATCGCAGAGACTCTTGCCTCTTCCCGCTTCGCAAACCTCAGCGTCTCCCTTAAGGCATAGAGGCTGGAATCCGACCCGTCGACCGCGACCAATATTTTCTTATACTTCGCCATGTTCGAACACTCCTTCCGCAGTGATACTTTTCTCAGTCTTTATCCCTTTGAAAATGGACTTTAATATGATGAAAGCTCCGAGCAGAAGAGCGAATGCCATGACCGCGAAACTGGCGCTGCTCAGCAATTTTGTCGTTGTCTCATCCAATGTCTGAATCACGCCGAGCTGCGACAAATAGATCGGAATCATCAGGGCGCGGCTGAACAGCACGATTATCATGATCAGCCCCATGACAATCTTGATCATATATCCCTTGACATATGTTGTTCCGATCGCGCCGAGCTGTATTCCCAGCAGTGATCCGGCAAGAATAATCATCGACAAACGAATGTCCACCAGACCGCTCAAGGCGTATTTGATAGATCCGCCCATTCCCATAACAAAAGCTATGACCAATTCCGTGGCAGAGGCCATCAGGCTCGGAGCCCCGAGCATGTAAATCACAGCAGGGACCCCTCTGAAACCGCCGACGGCAATCGTTGCGGCACGCATGCCCGTCGCAAACCCGATAGG
>JBFLXP010000430.1:0-2785 GCA_040757315.1 Nitrospirota bacterium | reverse complement strand
GTTCGCACCGGCATTTTCACACGATAAGCGGCCCCTCCTGATCTATCGATGCCTTGGCGCCGATATGCTCGACTCGCCGATGCCAGTTGGAGCCAAGATAATAAAATCTCAAACTGTCTTTTTCCGGATCGATCTCGGAAATCAACCGCTCTTTCAACATTGCCCACTGCGCCGGATCAACAATGCATTCAAAGACGGAATACTGCACTCTCTGCCCGTAGTCCTCACACGCCTTTGCAACCCTCCGCAGACGACGCTGTCCAGTAGCGTCATTAGTGGAAACATCGTAGCTGACTATAACGAACATATTTTACCTTCTACCATTTAACCCCTCCTAACCTCCCCTTATCTTAAGGGGCGGATTTTCCCCCTCTTAGGTTAAGAGGGGAAGGGGAGTTACTTCCATATAAACGGAGGATAATTGTCGATATCCCCACGTAAATAGCGCGCCATCAGTAGCGCCTGCACATAAGGAAGAAGACCGATTGCCACTTTCTCCTTAATAAAAGGGTGTTCTATTTCCTCCTGCTTGCGTTTCTGATAGGCAACAAGGACTGTTTTTCTCGTGTCATCATCCATCCATACTGCGCCGGATTCCTTCTTCTTGAAATCCTTTGCCTGCACCTGCCCGAGATTGATTAAAGAAAGGGTAAGCCGGTCGGCAATATACGGCCTGAATTCCTCCATGATGTCAAGGGCGAGACCGTAACGTCCCGGACGATCCCTGTGCAGGAAACCAACTGCCGGATCGAGACCCACTGTTTCAAGACCAGAACGCACATCATGCATCAAAAGGGTATAGATAAACGACAACAGGCAGTTCACATTATCAAGAGGAGGTCTGCGGTTCCTTTCATTGAATGTGAAATCATCTTTCTGCGAAGTAATCAAATGATCAAAAACATCAAAGTAGGTGTTTGCCGATTCTCCCTCTATGCCCCGAACGATATCAAGGGGAGCTTCCGCCTGCAATCTTCTCAATGAATTTGCAAGCTTCTGAGATGCCTGCGATATAGCGTCGGAGTCGATCTTTTCTGAATGATCTCTTAACGCACGCTGGATAACCGTCCGGCAGTTTGCGATTTTGCCCGTCAACATCGCGCGTGCAATCGCTGCGGAAGCTTTTAGGTCATCGGCGCGACGGTACTGCTCGCGCCTGAGAAGGACATTGCCCGACACAGGACCCTGCACCTTTGCAAGAAAACCACCGTTTTCCGTAAGAAAGCTGATTGCAACCTGGTTCTCTGCGCAGAACCCCATGAGATACGGGCTGCACGATACCTGTCCAAAACAGACAATCCCGCCGAGTGTGTGGATGGGTAGACGCAAGGCCACTTCTCCATCAATTTTCACAACAACCGTTTCTCCCTCTTTTGAAAGATACGCACCCTGAGTTGTAACAAAGAGGGTGTTAAGAAGTTTTTTCATTTTGTCCCTCAATTGTCATTTGCGCCCCAACTTGTTCGAGTCTTGCGGAGTTGTCAGATAATTCTCACGCGAAACAACTCTTTTGCCCGTCTTCTTCTCAAGATCTTTACGTGCCTTCCCTGCAACTTCTCCGCCTTTGCTAGCTGCGTGTCTGCTTTCGTGGAACCCTTTTACATCATCAACTCTTGTTATCTCAGTAGTTGCGGCTTCACCAAGCATTGAAAATATTAGTTCAAGGTCTGTCATGTGGTCTCTCAAATTCTCCCGCTTCAGACCCTTGAATTTCTTATGAGCGCTCGGCGTAATGCCGAATGCAGCTTTGGCAATTTCAGCAGTTAATATCTCATATTCCCTTTTTTCCTTAACTTCCCTTTTTTTCCATTCATCAGTTAACTCTTCTCTAATAGCGATACCGCGCATACGCTTTTCAATCCAGTCGTCTGAGTATCCTTTAGCCTTATACAACGCCCTTGTCCGTTTCGTCGCCAATTCCGGGTTTTCAATCTCCTGCACTCGCTCATATCCGACTTTTGCAAGCCAGCGTTTGAAAGGCTCTGCTTTGGGTGAAGGGATAGATTGGATAATGCGAAACATTGTTTCGGTATTTGCACAATCAGTCTCACGCATTTTCCCATCGGGTGCCTGCATTTTCAACTGTCCGATTTTTTCGGACACTTCAACATAACCCTCTGCCGTAAGCTTGTTCTTCAGATCATTCCAGTATTTTCTTGGCCTGTCAGTACCGGACAGCGCCTCTACTACATCGACAATGGAAAACCACCATTCCTTGTTGTGAATTATTCTTCTGATTTCTTTTCCTCTAAAGACAGCAATATTCGATTCCAAACTCATCCCTCCCTTTGTCATAAACCCTCGCTTCCTTCCACCGCCTTCATCAAGTAACTACTCGCCTTTCTGCTCACCTTCGGCATGCAAAGTTCATATAGAGAACACTTCTTGCACTTCTTTGAATATTCAGCTTTCGGGGTTGTTCCTGATTCGATCAGCGCATGCACTTGTTTCGCTGCATCTTCCGTCTCCCGCCGTAGTTTATCGTCGAAAACAACATCTTCCCTGCGCCGCGTCCGACCGTAAAATAATGCACCGCTTTTGATCTCAACATTAAGCATCTCTTCAAGACAGATTGCCTGAGCGCAAAGCTGTACTTTGTCGCAATCATCCATCTTGGGTTTGCCACGTTTGTACTCCACGGGAAAAGGAAGCCATTTGTCATCCTGCCTGTGGAACTCCACTACATCAGCCTTTCCGATGAGACCAAGCCTGAGAGACCTACTCGGCACACCGTACTCGATGCGAACATTACCTCTTGATTCCCGATTCGCCGTGTCAACTTTGT
>JBFLXP010000429.1:0-2790 GCA_040757315.1 Nitrospirota bacterium | reverse complement strand
ACCTCGCCCCTACAAATAACCACTATGACATGATCGATCTCATCGCCTTGAAAGGCTTGAGGGACGACCTCCCTTTCATGCAACGATAGCGGCAACTACCATGACTTCAGAGCCATTATGTCCGATTCCGGCAGGTTGAGGGTTTCCCGAACCAAGTAATCGAGTTCTTCATTCCATTCGTCCGAATCGAACCCCTTCGCAATCAGATCCATCGCTTCCGACCTATCCATCTTGCCTGCTCGAATCATGTTTGCGAGGCCGTCGATGTCGTGATTGAAACCGACCGCCTTTTTATGGCAGTAATTAACCAGGCCGTGGAGATGGCAGTCGAAACGCCACGTTGAAATTTTTTCCGCCGGCTTCTGCCAGTCCAGTTCTTCGGTGATCGCCCGCTTGATTTCTCTGCGGTCCCACTCAATGTAATCAAAGAGATGTATTTCTTGTATGCCCGGATTCCTGAGTTTAGGGTATCTCGCATCGAAGCGTGAATTCCCCGATGGGAGCCGCTCATTTCTCTGACTGATCAGAAGTTGCAAGAACCGAATAAAGGAAAATCCCCGCGCAGATAGAAGATACCGGCGAGGCTTCTGAAAACCGAGGAGTCTGTCACGCACGGGGATGAAAGATATTTTTTCCATGACAGAGTCCCCCCAAAGGATGAAAGGTATTCCGTACTCTTCAGCAATGGAATACAGGAAAGCCAGTCCGCCGTTGTAACAAGGTCGGCACATCAGTTGGCATGCGGCTCCCGGTCCAAACGGTATCGTTGTATGAAGAGCACGCGCAGTGATGCGGGCGTTCAGGTTGTCTCTGGAACGCGACTCCAGCAAATCAACACCGAGCAGAGTGCATGCGCGTCGTATGTTCTTGAGAGCCTGAACGTGCCGGAAACCGTTATCATAACTGAAGGCAAGAATACGCAAACCAAGAATTCTGGCGGCATAATAAAGAACATATGTACTGTCCCTGCCTCCGCTCAAGGTGACCGCGCAGTCATATTTGTTGCCCTTTCCCGACCCGACCAGCCGTTTGAGTTCCTCAACTCCTCTCACCGTCGGCCTCTGATATGCCCTGCATAACTGACATACCCCGTTGGCATCGAAATCAATACCCGGGTATGTCTCCGGAAGCACACAGCGGGTGCACCTTTTCTGACTCATGCGGCCCCCTTTCCCAGACCGTCCGTCGGATTTTCTCCGGGTCGTTTCTCCAGGATAAGAATTTGATGGAAGCTGTACCGGTTCAGAAAAGGCAGGTATTGCGCGATGATTGTGTCCAATCCATTTACGGCCTTTGTAATGATCCTGGCCCGCTGCCGGAAAATATATTGATCCAGAAAACCGAAGAAATAAAAAGGAGCATCGACGATCTGCACTTTCTCTCCGAAAAATCTTCCAAGCGCGTCTATTTCATCCTGCGTCAGCGGATGTTCATACTGCGTACCGAATTTCGGAAGGGGCATCAACCGGCGAACATTCTTGCGGGCAAACCGCAGAACGGCATTCTTCTCGGTGCACTCCCAGAATATCCCAACGCCGTGTGGTTTAAGAACACGCGCAAGGTGCCTCCCCGAAGCCATGATGTTCACATGATGAAGCACTCTGGTTCCCACGATGCAGTCGAAATGGTTTTCTTCAAATGGCAGATTTTCGAGAAGAGCAACGTGAGTGCTGATGTTTCCCCGGACGCCGTTGGCATGTGCCAGGCGTTCCGTAATTCTGATACTGTTTGGTGAAATGTCCACTGCCGCCACTTTTACATCCATTTTTGCCAACAACACAGACAAGACACCGTGACCGCATCCGCAGTCAAGCGCTTGGATCACCGATTGACGACTCTTCAGTTGTTCGATATGTGCCCTCACGATATGCCAGTACCGACGCATATTCGGGGGGACAATCTCCTCATCAATCTGATAATCCTGCCGCTCCCATCCTTTTTGATAGAATTCGTCATAAAAATCTCTTTCTGCTTTCTGACGATCCAAGTCTTCCATAAACAATATCATCTATAGCATTCGACCTAACGCCGATCCTGTTCTATTTCACCTCGACAAATATCGGACTGGAGTTAACGTGCAAATTCGAAGGCGAAGCTTGGGATTGATTTCCGGAAATGTCAGTGACGGTTATTTTCCCCGATTTCACCGGCAGCTCTATGATTTTTTCTCTCTCGCTCCATAGAACGTAAACAATCCCCGAAGGTTTGGTAAAGCGATAAGCGTATACATCTCCGGGCAACGTCACTCTTTCCACCCCGGTGAAGCCGTCTATCCTGTTAACCATTGTTTTGAATGAATAATACGCGGGTTTGGGGTTTCCTTCAACATCCAGAAGACCCATGTGTCTCCATATAGGCAAATAGTAATTGAACCAGTCTATATCCCCGGAAATAAACACCTTATCCACCCCCGAGGCAAAGGCAATCACCGTCTTTTTTACAAGCAGTTTCGCTTGTTCCTCCTTAAACCATCTGAGCGTTCCGGCATTGCCCTGTCGCAATGCCTCTAATTTCTCTCTTCCCTCCGGCCCGTAAGACGGTTCATCAAGAACCGGCCCGGAACTTGTATCTTCACTCCAGATCGGTTTCCGGTAGTCGCTGCGCTTCATTTGTTTCTGAAACCAATTTACAGTCGCCGCGATATTTTCGTACCCCGTGTTGAGATGCAAGGCAAGTATGTCGAAACACGTCCCCGCTTTAGGAAAGAATTCCTCGATAAACTTCTTCTTGTGTTGAACAAACGGAACTCGAAGCAATTTCTGCTGCGTTTCGGGAGACATGGCGAAAAAG
>JBFLXP010000428.1:0-2796 GCA_040757315.1 Nitrospirota bacterium | reverse complement strand
ATACCATTCGACAGGAAACGTGTAACTTTTCTTCCTCAAGCGTACCTTTGCGATATATCTGAAGAATCTTGCTATTTCCCTCACAGGCGCTTTCACGGAAGAAGGCCTGATAATGTATCCGACTTTTAAATAGAAGAGGATTTTGGCCCGATTCAATTCGTCATTTTTCAGCAGCCAGGGTCTGTCATAATTCTTGAATTGATCAAAGAAATTGCCCCAGTCCTGCAATTCCCCGGGAAGATTCAACCGGAGCCCTTTTGCGACCAGAGAATTGAATATTTCGGTTCCGGGGAAAGGCGTGAAATGGAAAATGTTGATTCTCGCACTCTCTCGTATCTGCATCAATTCCTGAATCATCCTGACGGTCGCTTCAAAATCGACCCTTTCTTCTCCCGGTATTCCCACCATAAAATTCGCAGCAAAGTCAATGTCGTTTTTCTGCAGAATCTTCATCGCCCTGGGAACATCCTCGACCTTGAACCCCTTCCCTATTGAATCAAGTATTGCCTGTGAACCGCTCTCAACGCCCACGTGCACCTGCTCCAGCCCGGAATCCTTCAACAGCCGGATGAACGTCTCGTCAAATCTGCATATTTCATCCACCCTGGCATGGGATTGCCATCTGATTCGTATCCCTTTTGCTATGAGACCTTCGCATATATCCTGCACTCTCTTCTTATCAACAAAAAAAATGTCATCAAAAAAAATAATCTTCTCTATTCCGTATCGCTTGTATGCTTCTTCTATTTCCCGGAGCACCCTTTCCGGCTTCAGAGCAAACCACCGCCTTTTGCACACTAAAGGCACGCAACAATACTTACAGCCGCGCGGACATCCCACACTCGAAATATAGATAAAGACCTTTTTATCGAGAAGGTATTGCGCAGAAGAAATCAGATCAAACTGCAGTGCCGGAAAATCATTCGGATCAATCATCCTTCGTTCGACATTGGCTGTTATTTTTCCATTTTTTTTGTACATAATACCGTTGATAGGGTCTAACGGCAATTTCCGGTCAAGCGAAGCGACCAGTTCCTTAAAGGTTATCTCTCCCTGACCCCGCACTATTATGTCAACGACAGGGTCTGCAATAGTCTGGTCCGGAAATATGGTCGGATGCCAGCCTCCCCAAACTATAGGGGCGTGCGGGAACCTCTGCCGGCAAATTCTGGAAAAATGCAGCCCGTCCACGGCCTGATATCCGCTCATGGCGCTTATTCCGATACAGACTATCTGCCCTTCATCATAATCAAGCTCATTTTCGAGCACGGGATCGAGCCGAGAATCTATTATTTTCACACCGTAACCATCGGGAATTATCATTCTTGCCAAGGCCAATAATGACCGTGGTTCGTGTATCGCGTGCTCCCTGCCGGGAGATATTTTTGGATAGAACAGTATTACTATCCTGTCCGAATGAGTTGCCGTATTCTTTCCTTCGTTATCCAACAACGTATCCTGTCTCATGTGCCCGCCTAGTCCATGTACCCCATTCCCCGCAGTTGTGTCACAATCGCGGCTTCGTCTTCCCGGGAAATGGCTCCGCCCCGCCCCATCTGGAGCGGAATATCGCCGTATTCGACCGGATTGTTTCTGAGGACTTCTTCACTGATCGCTTCTGTTATCACCCTCCCGTCTATTTCGTGTGGAACCGGGAGTCCCAAAATATGAAGAATTGTGGGCGCGATATCCACCAACTTGACATCGGAAATCCGGACGCCTTCCCGCAAACACTGTTTTCCGTATACCATCAATATCCCCTCTTTGTGATGCTTTGCCGAAATGGGTATGCGATTCATATTAATGGTCTCAAAGATCTCCTTCCCGGCAGCTTCCTGCAGTTCATAAGTTTCGGCGGGCTCCACCAGCAGATCAGGGGCATTAACAACACACGGACCGCTGTAGACTTCCTCTCTTCTGTAGACCTTGTTTATGACGCACTTGCCCGTGCCGGGATCCTTCACACTCTCCAGAGTCTGTATGACCTCGTCGCGGAATTTCTCATAGTCGCCGACTTTTGCACGATTTATCAGTATCCCCCTTCCCGTCTTGGAACAAAAGTAGGCCGAGGTGTCATCCCAGTCCAGTATTCCGGACCAGTCAACAACTTCAAATTCTATCGAATCGGCCGGCAGACCCTTTCTGATCATTGCCCTCAAACCGGAGGGAACAACCCTGTGAATCAAGGCCTGCAGTTTGGTCCTGTTCAGAAAAAGCTTGATTCTTTCGAAAGAGAGTCCCGAATGCCTCAGTATCTTCTTTGTGTCTATTGCTTGTTTCCTGATTTTCAGCCAGCCCCGTTCCATAAAAAACTTATTGATATAAAAATTGCGGTATACCGGTCCCATGCCGTGGTCGGAAAACACAAACAGCACCGTATCATCATCGACGAAAGGAAGAAAGGCTTCGATTTGTCTCTCGAGAAACTGGTAGAAATGCAGGATCACATCCCGATAGGTACGTGCTTTTCTTTCGTCATAAAAGGGATGTTGGGGATCCATGTGGTGCCAGAATACGTGTTGCAGTCGATCCAGATCGTCAAAGACAACCATGAAAAAATCCCAGTTGAGCGTGCTGATCAGATGCAAACCAAGCTTTGCCGTTCTCTCGGTCACGTCCTCAAGATCCTTTAGGAATTCCGTCTCATCTCCTCTCAAGAAGTTGTTTACATCGACCCCAAGCTTTTTCCCTCCAATCACGCCAAGCACTTCCTCTCTGAGGTTTTCGGGAGAGACGAAGCCCTGATCGCAGTTGGGAGTGGGCATGCCCGTCACCATGACACCTTTAAACTGTTCG
>JBFLXP010000427.1:0-2801 GCA_040757315.1 Nitrospirota bacterium | reverse complement strand
GTTAGTCATCCTTTTCAGGAGAACGTCTCATGACTGCTAAAAAGTTGAAAACATTTATTCTATATATCGTTGTGGCACTCTTGCCTGCAATTTCGGTTCCTCTTTGCAAGTTGTTGTTGCATCATTTTTCACTGAATCTATCTGATCTGGCTGGACTCTTATTATTTCTCCTCGTCATTCCGGTCGTTTCGATAATTTCTTTTTTATCTAATCTCTTGTATCCAGCGTGTAAGGATCCCCTTCGAACTTTGCTCATTTCCCTACCAACTGCGGTGGCATATTTTATTTTCTTTGTTGGGCCATTTATCATCTTAACCTGGTCTTATTTGGAAAACGCAAACACTTTATGCATATTAATGCCGGTTGGGCTTGTTTTGTTTGTTAGCGTGTCTTTGTCAGGTTGGGTGGGTGCCCATGTAAATAAAAGATTTGTACGATCTTGAGACTTTCATAAAAGATACAAACATTTATCTTGGAGCTTTGTAAGTATACGTATGCCCCCCAAAAAATCCTGGTTTCTTCTCTCGCTCCTCATCTTCCTCTTCATCACAGCCACCTCCCTCCTCTGGCCTCAGGCCGCCTGCCCCCTCGCCTGGACCGCCCTCTGCCTGGGACTCGGCCTCGCCATCTACGACCGCATCCTGCACGACATGGAGCGCGGCGTCACCCTCCTGCACGGCACGGGGGCTTACACCATGGACCCGCGCCCGGTCATGTACTGCGTCGTCACCCGCTCCGAGGTGCAGCAGTTGAAGACCATCGTCCACGAAGCCGACCCGGATGCCTTCATGGTCATCGGGGTGGCGCACGAGGCGCTGGGAGAAGGCTTCCAGCCGTTCAAGAAGGCGTGAGATGAAAAAACTCGCGGTTGCTCTTTTGGCGCTTCTGGTCGCCTGCACACCCGCCTCCCCGGCTTACCTGACGCCGGTGGAAGCATACTTGACAACCAATATCCAGTCCGCCTACTTTGGCGGGGTGGTTTTCTGCGCCTACGACCTCCTCGACGCGCAGGTTCAGGTAGACAACGCGGATGTGTACGTCTGGGCCTTGTGCGTCGAATTCACGCTAGAAGGAGAAATGGTCGCTATGCAATCCGGCGCCAGCCTGCCGGTGGCCCTGCATATGCAGAAAGCAGGGGGACATTACACCGTTATCAGCAATGAAGTACCAGGAAATGGCACGGATTATTGGCCGAGCATCCAGCGCATCTTCCCACCGCAGGCTATCGAGAACATGTGCGAGGGAAATATCCCCTGCTACAACGAACGGGCAGAGCGCTTGCAGCAGGCAGTGGAAGAGAAGGCCGAAGAATATTACGGGGTGAAGTGACAGGTAGTGCAGTGCGCATCATGCGAATTATTCAGCCCCCATCCATTAAACCTCCCGCAGGCTTCAAAGTCTGCGGAAGGATGTTTTTTGAAATAAGGGCGGACTATTGAATTTGACTCGATGTTCATTTATACTGGGATTGATATTTTTCGCACATAAGCCGTTACGAGGTGCTACGCAGTGGCATGCAATCCGCATAAACGTGTGTTTGGCGGCTGCAAGGCAAAATGTTTCTTCGATAAAGTGAAGAGAGTGCTTTTACCAACCTATGACTCTACTCGTTTCATGGATAGGCGTTGATTCTCATGGTACTTCATCGGCATATATTGCCGCAGATAGTCGCATCTTCTGGGACAAGAAGAATATCTTTGACCACGGGAGAAAGGTTTTTGCTTTTCAGCACTCGCCAGATATTCTTGGATACTGTGGAGACGTTCTTTTCCCTACAATGGCACTTTCACAAATTGCCGAAATGGCCGACCACGGTTTGTTGTTCTCCGAAAAAGCCTCTAGCAAGGAGAGATTTGAGGTTATCAAGGAAAAGCTTGTTCAGCAATTCAACCAATATCCGCGCATGGTTGAACAAATTACTGCCCCATCGTTGCAAGTATTGCATATCTCGAGAGACCCAATTGACAATTTAAATTTTTCCTGTTGGCTTATTGAATGGAATCGCGAAAAAGGATGGGCGGGTAAAAATAAACAGTTGCCTACTACTTCGGGTATTCTTTTTGCTCTAGGCTCAGGCGCAGGAGAATTCAACGATAATTTAAAAAGGTACCAAGATGGTCACGACAGTGGAACCAGCCGGAGTATATTCCACTGTTTTTGCGATACGCTATTCAATGCCAAAGATATACGATGCGGCGGCACACCTCAGTTAGTCGGAATATATCGCAAGCCTAATTCACCAGCGATAACATATGGCATAATCAAGGATAGGCAAAGATATTTCCTCGGATTTCCACTTAATAAAGATGTTGATTTTACGAAAATAGAATGGCGAAATGATCTGTTTGAAATTTGCGATGGGAAGACGATGAAAAGAATAGAAAAGGCACAACCACAGCCCGACCCCTTGAGAAGGAAATAATATGGCAACTCCCTGGGCCCCCACCAATAAAATACCGTAAACGCGGGGGCGCGAGGTGCTGTTGGAGCTCGGCGTTTCATACGCCGGGCTCCTACCAGGGTCATGAACCCTAGGCACCTTAGGGTTAATAATCCAATATTGGTGGGAAACTAAAGTTAGCCGCCAAACACTGGCTCTAGCGGACGCTTCGCCTGCGGCTCTGCGCCCGGCGAGTAAATCCGTTAGGCAACGAAAGTTCAGCGTGAGCCAGTGTAAGCATAGTAGTTTTCAGAAGCTTTACTGATAGGAGGGCCTTGAAGAAGGATTAATATGCTAGGAATGCCTATCAATCCGTATGCAATATATGTTTTCTGTGATGCTTCCATGGATTATGATTCCA
>JBFLXP010000426.1:0-2813 GCA_040757315.1 Nitrospirota bacterium | reverse complement strand
CGTCGGCAACGGCCATGATCTGAGACCCCGCCGGCAGTTCACGTTGCGACAGATGAAAGGGATATCCTGAGCCATCGAGTCTTTCGTGGTGAAATGCTCCCCAAGTATTGATTGTCTTTAATTCAGGGATCGTTTCGAGAAGCCGGTATGTGTAGAACGCGTGATGCCTGATGACGTTGAACTCCTTTTCCAGGAGCTTTGCGGGCTTATTCAGTATTTCGACGGGTACGGCGAGTTTTCCGAGATCGTGGAGATACCCGGATATTCTGATGAGTCTCCGGTCCCTTTCGTCAAAGCCCGCGAGACCGGCGAGTAGTTCGGCAGTCGAGGCGACGCCGCTTGAATGAGTTGCCGTAAAGGGACTTTTGAAGTCGATGATCCGCGAAAAGAGTTTCGAGAAGCCGAGGAGGTCGTCCGAACTCAGAGTAATCGAGGTTGCTTTCGACCGCTGGGACAGGATCAAAGGTATGACCTCAGAAGTGATATCGAGCCAGAAGTATTCCTTTCGCGAAAGGTTTGTAAATGCGTCGACGACTTCGGGCGCAAACATAGTTCCTCTATTTTTGATAATTCTTCTGGTGATTGCTTTGGCCTGACCGAGCACTTCCGCGTTCGTTTTCACAAGAACCGCTATCCGGTCGGCCGCGTGCAGGATGTGACTGCCTAAAGGAACCCTCTTCCCCCGCGCAGGGGCTCCCTCGCCGTGATTCCACCTTGAGTGGTGAAATCGCACAAGGCCGGCAACGTTCACCAGGGGGTCAAACAGCCTGAGAATAGCGTACCCGGCTTCTGCGTGTGCTGATGCATCGGCTGCGTCAAAGGACAGAATGTCCATTCGCTCTTTGAGAGATAGTGCTCCTATGTCGTGGAGCGCGCCGGCCAGGATAAGGTCACTCTGTTTTGTGTCGTCCATCCCCATCTCTTTTCCGATGCTGAATGCGATGTATGCAACCCGTTTATGGTGGTTCACCAACGCCGTGTTTATGAAGTCCATCGCGTCCGACAGGCACATGATGAGGTCAAGAAGGTTTACTTTAGGATCGCCGGCGGCCATATATAAGAAAAGGTCTCCTCCTTTTAAATAACCATATCCATTTCCCGGTGAGATATCAAGTGAACCTCCGAGCCCTTCGCCGGGGTAACGCATGAGATGAATTGAGAAATGAGGTACAATTCCTGTAAGATTGAATTTACATGCGAGGAGGTTATTATGAGCATTTTGCCTGAGGGTGAACAACTAAGAAGAGCGGTAAGATGGATAGCTGAGGAGCGCGAGACGGGAGAAGCAGCATCGCTTGCAAAGCTGATCGGCGAGGCGTGCATCAAATTCGACCTGTCACCGGCTGATGCCGAGTTTCTCGCGAATTTTTTTGCAGCGGAACAGTCAAAGGGACAGGCAAAGGAATAAGCGCTTCGCCTTCATTTGCCGTGTTCTTTCGTCGCCGAGAATAATGATGATTTCATATCGGAACATTTTCCATAGATTTCCGGGGCGAGTTATTTTCTCCCTGGCGGTCTTTGGGGCTTTCCTTGCAGGAGAGACCGCTGCCGCTGAAGTCCGGATGCAGGACACGGGGCGCCTTCACGCCGGGCATTCTCTTCAAGCCGATCGGGAACCTTCCGTCGGCCTGGAGATGGCGCCGTCGACTGCAAGAGCGGGGATCACGACATCGCTTTTCTTTACGGTGAAGGATGCTGAGGGAAATCCTATCCGGAATCTTACCGTGTCTCACGAGCGGATTCTTCATGTGATCATCATCAGCAAGGACTTCAGCGTGTTTGCCCATATACATCCCGAGGACTTCATCCCGGCCTCCTCTTTGGCGAAGACGGACAAATATGAACTGCGGTATGTCTTTCCAAAGGCCGGCGAATATCTGATTGCGGCTGATTTTGCAGTAAAAGACGTTCTCTTTTCCAGGCGCGTCAGGGTCACGGTCGAAGGTGAGCCTCCAATGAGCATGATAAGGGAGGATTTCTCCCGGATAAAGGATTTTGGAGACTATCGCGTTGTGCTTGATGCGCCGGAACGCGTGTCTGCCGGACATAAGACTGTTCTCGGATATCAGGTCAGCGAAAAAGGAATACCTGTGACGGATCTTGAACCTCATCTCGGAGCACCGATGCATCTATCTATCATCCTGACGGATCTTAACCGCTTCATACACGCCCACGGATACAGGCCGGGCAGCGAGTCTCATGCTCATCCGATCGGCCATATTCATGGCACGGTCCGCGAGCGATACGGACCTGAAATCGACGCGGAGGTTGTTTTCCCCATGAAGGGAATTTATAAGGTGTTCAGTGAGATAAAACACAAAGGGAAAGTGAGGCTCCTTGATTTTTTTGTCAATGTTGAATAAGCGGAACAAGACGGCAAGTATGCCCTTGCACGACAATCTCGGAAATAGCATGCGTGGAGCTGTAGATCCCGCGGCCGGAAGAAACCGGGCCGGATGATCATTGAATATGCACGATAGAAGACCCCATAAAAGATATACGGTAGATTTGCTGGATATCAGGAGCGCGCTGATCGAAGAGAATGACTTGGAAATCGTCGACATCAGCCCGAAGGGCATCGGCATCCGCGCGAAGAGAAGGTTGAATATCGGCGAGACCTACACTCTGAAAATCAGATCGCGGGATACGGTATTGAATCTGAAGGGCGTGGTAATGTGGTCGAAGATCAGCGGGACCCGGAGAAGTCCTGGTAAGGATTCCGTTCCCATATACACTGCAGGGCTGGAATTTGTGGATGTTTCTGCCGATAAGAGAGATGAACTCGTCAATTTTATCGAGAGTCATGCGGAAGA
>JBFLXP010000425.1:0-2817 GCA_040757315.1 Nitrospirota bacterium | reverse complement strand
ATGGAATCGGAACTCTGCGGTTATGAAAGGGGGGCCTTCACGGGAGCGCTTTCCAGGAGAATAGGACGTTTTGAGGACGCCTCCGGCGGTACACTGTTCCTCGACGAGATTGGCGAGCTTGGGCTGCCGTTACAGGCAAAGCTCCTCAGGGTGCTCCAGGAAAAAGAGATCGAGCGGCTGGGAAGCAATAAGACGATCAAAGTGGACTTCAGGTTGATATGCTCCACCAATCGCGACCTCGAGAAAGAGATGCAGGAGAAGCATTTCAGGGATGACCTCTTTTACAGGATAAATGTGGTGTCGATACACGTGCCGCCCCTCAGAGAGAAGAAAGATGACATTCCCATACTCGTTGAAGAATTTGTAAAGGAATTCTGCGTCAGGGAGAAGAAGCTGCTCACGGTGTCGGACCAGGTTATGAACGCATTCTATGAATATCCGTGGCCGGGGAACATACGACAACTGAGAAACATCATTGAAAGGGCAGTGGTGCTTGCAAAAGGGGAAAGTATTACGTTGGGCGACCTTCCCGAAGAATTCAATCCCCTGAAGGAACGTCCGGTAGTGGTGAGCCGGAGAAAGACGCTGAAGGAGATGGAACTACAGGCGATAAAGGATTCTCTTCAGCGGTGTAATGGAAACAAGTCAAAGGCAGCCAAGATGCTCGGCATATCAAGAAAGGCATTTTATAAAAGGCTGAATGACGAAAAATTGTATCCAATGAAAACAGACTAGTCCTGGTGTGTATCCAATAGAAACAGCCCTGGCTCTCAAACCATAGGCTGAACCGGCTGCAGAAGATATAGCCTTTCTTAGTACGAACCCCGCCCCCTGTGAATTTCCCGCATACTTTCAAGGATTTCTTATTCTTTCATCATCGCCCTCAAGCCCCTCTCATCATAGCATTGCCCTCTTTTCTAGGTCCCTTCGCGCTAGAGCTCACACTCTGGCATAGCACTTGCACAATGAGCGGGGAAAGCAGGGTTAAGAATGAATAACTGGTATGCCCTCTATGTGAAATCGAGATATGAATTTGTTACTCGGGGAGAGTTGTTGAAAAAAGGAATAGAAACATTCCTGCCTGCCGCAAAAAAGTTGAGCCAGTGGAAGGATAGAAAGAAATGGATAGAGTTTCCTCTTTTTCCGGGGTATCTTTTTATCCATATCCCGCCCTATCCGGACGCGTTCCTCACTATCCTGAAGACACGCGGGGCCATAACCATCCTTTCGACGGAGCCTGGCAATCCGACGCCTGTCTCCCCTGAAGAAATAAACTCCCTTAGGCTTCTCATTGAAAGCGGCAAGGACTTTGATGTCTATCCCCATCTTAAAGAGGGAGCCAGGGTGAGAGTGAAGAGGGGGCCTCTCACGGGTGCGGAAGGAACCCTCAAGGTCAAGAATGATCAGTATATGTTTCTGGTCAACATTGAGCTTCTCGGCAGGAGTATCGGCGTAACTATTTATGCAGATGATATCGAGGCTGTCTGAAGCAGGGACAGAATGCATGGGAGTTCTTGGCAAGACTGCTTGATCCCCTGAATTCCGTCTAAGAAGCATTGCAGAAATTGGGGAATAGTTAGAGTCTGTTTATGAACTCAATCAGTCTGTAGTACTGTCATTCCGGCTTGTCCGGAATCTTTCTTGCGGAAGGATTCCGGACTCCCGAAAGCTTTCGGGATTGCGTGAATGACAAATGAACTTAGTTCATGGACAGACACTAATGCAAACGCAATGAATAGTGTTACATAAAATCTCCCCTAACCCCTCTTTGTCAAAGAGGGGAATGAAAAGGAATATCCCCCTTTGGCAAAGGGGGATGAAGGGGGATTTTAAAAGTCTTGTAACATCATTAATTGCGTTTGTATTAGTTAGTCTTTCTCATCTCTTCTTCGGTTGCCTTGTAATCGAGAAGGCGGAGCATTGAAATGAAAAAATACATTGCTGCTTATGTCAGAAGAATACAGGCGAGAGATATCAAAATCGGCATTATCGGACTGGGGTATGTGGGTTTGCCCCTTGTCATTGAATTCTGCCGGTCGGGATTTCAGGTAACGGGCTTTGACATCGACGCAGAAAAGGTGATTGCTCTCAAGGAAGGCAGGAGTTACATAAAACACATTGCTTCTTCTTTTATCAGAGAGTGTTCCGCGTCCTTTTTCCCCACGTCGGACTTTTCCCATCTTGCAGAAATGGACTGCATTATTATTTGTGTGCCAACCCCCCTCAACAAGCATCGTGAACCTGATCTCTCCTACGTCTTTGACACAACGAGAACAATTGCCCGGCATATCCGCACGGGCCAACTCATATCTCTCGAATCAACCACCTATCCCGGGACCACCGACGAGGATATGAGAATACTACTCGAAGAGTCAGGGCTGCGGGCAGGTGTTGAATTTCATCTCGCTTATTCTCCTGAGCGTGAAGACCCTAACAATAATAATTTTTCCACGCGGACCATTCCAAAGGTGCTCGGCGGCTATACTCCTGCATGCCTGGAAATCGCCACCGCCCTTTACAGTCAGATCATTGATGCGGTAATACCGGTCTCCTCAACAAAAGTTGCCGAGGCGACCAAGCTGCTCGAAAACATATATAGAGCGGTGAACATTGCCCTTGTAAACGAGCTTAAGGTGGTCTTTGACAGGATGGGGATAGATATATGGGAGGTAATAGATGCGGCGAAGACAAAACCTTTCGGTTTTCAGGCCTTCTATCCCGGTCCGGGGCTCGGCGGTCATTGTATACCGATAGACCCTTTTTACCTTACCTGGAAGGCCAGGGAGTACGATTTTTCTACGCGTTTTATTGAACTTG
>JBFLXP010000424.1:0-2817 GCA_040757315.1 Nitrospirota bacterium | reverse complement strand
CAGGAAGTCCGGCGTGAAAGTTCACATTTCCCATATTAAAACAAGCGGGGAGAAGAACTGGCACAAGATGGGAGACGCTGTTTCGATGATCGAAGAGGCGAGAAAGATCCGCGTCAGGATAACCGCCGACAGGTATCCCTACGTAGCGGCAGCCACCGATTTGGATTCGATTCTGCCGAACTGGACTTACGAGGGAGGAAATAAAGAAGAACTGAAAAGGATCCGGGATACAGGCATGCGGAGCAGAATAAAAAGGGAAGTATTGCGGGAACACTCTGAAAAGAAATACTGGAGCAGCGTCATAATATCCACGGTTTCGTCGCGGAAGAACAAATGGATGGAAGGAAAGAGCATAGCCGAAATTGCGGGTCGCAAAAAGAGCGAACCGGTCGATACGCTCTTACGCATACTCGGTGAAGAAAAACTGAGGGCGGGCGCTATATTCCTGTCAATGAATGAGGAAAACCTGAGAAGTTTTATTTCGCTTCCCTATGTCATGGTCGGTACCGACAGCTCCGCGAGATCGTTCACGGGTCCGACTCGCAAAGGAAAACCCCATCCGAGAGGTTTCGGCAGCTTCCCGAGATTTCTCGGGAGATATGTACGGGATGAAGGCTTGATCAGATTGACGGAGGCCATCCACAAGATAACGCTGCTTCCCGCCCGGACATTCGGAATCGAGAAGCGCGGCGTATTGCGAAACAACGCCTTCGCGGACATCGTCGTGTTCGACTATGACAAATTGCGGGACCTTGCGACTTTCGACGAGCCTTTTTTGAAGCCGGAAGGGGTTCATTTTGTGATTGTTAATGGCAAACCTGTTATATGGGAAGGCGAGCCGACCGGAAACAGACCGGGGAGGGTCCTGAAACATGGGCGGTAAGCGGCACAATTGTTTAAGGCACCAGTCATTGCGAGCACACGAAAGGTGCATGCAATCCGATCTGCAAGGTTGCGAAGGCGAAGCCTGTGGCAATCTCGAAGGAGATTCCTCGTTTCACTCGCAATGACAATCCTTATCGCTGGATTTGGGTGTAACGTTAGTCCTTATGACGACTTTTAGCAAACCACTCATCGGCATCACCATGGACAAGGAGGGCGAGCATGTCAAGATGCGGCATGCCTATGCCGACGCAGTCGAGGCGACCGGAGGCTTGCCCGTATTTCTCTCACCTGCCCGGGACGCATCAAACTTCGCCGTTCGTATTGACGGACTGCTCATACCCGGTGGGGATGATCTCGATCCGGCCTATTACGGGGAACAGATGTTGCCGAAAGTGAGATTGGTTCAAAGGGAGAGAAGCGATTTTGAGATTGCACTTCTCCGATCGGTGACGGAATTACATAAACCCGTGCTCGGAATTTGTTACGGCATGCAGCTCCTGAACGTCTTTTACGGCGGGACGCTCTACCAGGATATCGAAACACAACTCAAGGTGGAAATCGACCATAAAACGGGGTATCATATTATTGTGATAACAGAAAACAGGTTTCTCCAGGCAGGTACGTTTTCTGTAAACAGCACTCATCATCAGGCGATCAAAATTCTCGGAAACGGTTTGTCGGCCTTCGGCCACTCTCCCGACAATCTGATTGAAGCCTTTCTCAAAGAAGGATATCCTTTTCTTGTCGGGATTCAATGGCACCCCGAGCGTGATATGGAGAACAGTGTTTCGGCACAGATCTTCGAAAAGTTCATAGGGGCAGCGGGATGAAGGCGAACAGCTTTTATACGGCTACGTCGCTCTTTCTCATCATTCTCCTCGGGTATCTGACTTACAACATACTTCGGCCCTTCCTCACGCCTATCGCATGGGCCGTAGTATTCGCGGTCGTCTTCTATCCGGTCTACCTATATCTTTTGAAGGCGGTGAGATACAGGGGTATAGCGTCATTCATAACCGTCGTCATGGTAATACTGATTATTCTCGGCCCGGTCACATATCTGTCCTTTATACTGGTGGATGAAGTGGGAAACGCTCTCCAGAATCTCGATGTGGAATCGTTTGAATCGCTCAAGGGCATGTTGAGCGATTCGAGGATAGCACATACACTGGAAAGGATACAAACCGAATTCGGGGTGGAGCGGATGGATATAGGCGAAACTCTGACACAAAATATGAAGAAAATAGGGAGCCTTATCGCGGAGAATCTTTCGTCATGGGTGAAGAATCTGGCGGGGATGTTTATCGATCTGGTTCTTATGGTGTTTGCTCTTTTTTTTCTTCTCAAGGACGGTCCGGATTTCCTGATGAACGCCCGCGATTATCTTCCTTTTTCAGAGGACGACAAGAACAGGCTTATCGGAAAGGTGAAGGATATGGTGATATCCACAGTGTTCGGCGGTGTCGTCGTCGCTCTTATTCAAGGACTGATCGGCGGGCTCGCCTTCTACTTCCTCGGCATAGAATCGCCGGTCCTCTGGGGCGTTTCCATATCGTTGATGTCTTTTCTCCCCTTGATCGGGACTTTCGGCATCTGGGGTCCTATAACCGGCTATCTTTTCGTTCAGGGGAGCTATGCGAAAGGGATGATACTGCTGCTGATAGGAGTTTTCGGCATCAGCATGGTGGATAACATCCTGAAACCTCTTATCATCAGCGGGAGAACCAAAATGCCTACGCTCGCGGTATTTTTCAGCGTTTTAGGCGGAATCAAGCTGTTCGGCTTCATAGGGTTCATAATGGGCCCGCTCGTACTGGCCCTTTTTGTTTCGGTATTCGAGATATTCAAACACGGAGAAGGAGGAGAACATGCTTAACAGGGACGAACTCAAACAGATTGCGAAGATGCGCGGAGACGATTCTTATTATGTGA
>JBFLXP010000423.1:0-2820 GCA_040757315.1 Nitrospirota bacterium | reverse complement strand
GGTCCGATTACGGCCCTCCAGCTTCTTTATCTCATGAAGAAGAAAGACGCAGCACTCTCATCGCTCGCCTCGGAGATCCGTCTGTTCCCTCAGATTCTGCTGAACGTGGTTGTTGAACATAAGCGCGACATGAAATCCATCCCCGAAATCGAGGACGAAATTAAGCGGGCCGAGGCGACACTCGGAGGGATGGGACGTGTGCTTGTCAGACCTTCCGGCACCGAACCGAAGATACGGATCATGCTCGAAGGGAAAGACCTGAAACTCATTAAGAAACTCGGGAGCGACATTGCGGGGGTTATCAAAGAAAAGATGACCTGATGCATTCTTTCCTGTCATTCCTTGCGGGCGTTATCCTCTTCCCCGCCTTTCCTTTTTTCCCCGCTATTACGACGCTCGCCACCCTGTCTATCCTTCTCTATCTATCGGCGAAGCGGAAGTATCTCGCAGTTCCCGCGCTTTTCCTTGGCATACTGTCTTCATTCTGGAGAACAGATCCGGTCGTCGAGATTCCATGGAGCAAAGATCCCTATGTCGTAAAAGGGATGTTCTCTTCAAATCCCGTGCGGACGGGGAGTGAGACACTCAGACAGGTTTTCCGGGTAGAGGAGGCAACAAATCAGGAGAGCGGATACATGGCTGCATGGATGACCGGCAAAGAAATCGAAATCGTCTCGGAAGAAGAGTTCCAGCCCTATGCAGAATACGGGATCGCGATCCGCATGTTCAAGAACAGAGAACGCAGGAATCCCGGCGAATACACGGAAGCACACCCTGCCGCTTATCTCCTTGGCGTTTACAGTCAGGGAGAAGTGAAGAAGCCGTTTCTGGCCGGGATCGAAGAGTTCCGCCACCGGATCAACGCGTATCTCGAAAATCGCTTCGGGGGAGACGAGGGAGCATTTCTGTCATCGATCACAACGGGCGAACAGGCGTCCATCAGCCGGGATCTGAGGAATGACTTCAACAGAACGGGTCTCACCCACATACTCAGCATTTCGGGTAGCCACTTTGGACTCTTTTCTGTTTTCCTATTCACCTTGTTCCGAGTGCTCATCGGCCTGCTGCCGTACTCAGTTCTTCAAAGACTCACTATCTTCCTCACTCCTTCTCAGGCTGCCGCCGCACTCTGCTTTCCGTTTGTCCTCGCTTATCTCGGTATTTCCGGCGCAAGCGTTCCCGCGGTAAGATCCTGCATCATGATCAGTTTCTTTCTTCTGGGACTGATCATCGGGAGAAAGAATTCATGGCTGGCCTCCCTTTTGTTCGCGGCTTTTTTTCTTGTAGCCTGGAATCACGATGTTCTCTTCAGTCTCTCTTTTCAACTGTCCTTTATCGCTGTGTTGTTCATAGGTTTTTCTCTGAAGACCGGGAATGAAGACAACGAGAG
The DNA here is from genome assembly GCA_040757315.1 of Nitrospirota bacterium. GTDB lineage: Bacteria > Nitrospirota > Thermodesulfovibrionia > Thermodesulfovibrionales > SM23-35 > JAKLQR01. Next base: position 1,430 of record JBFLXP010000423.1, on the reverse strand, counting down.
AAAAAAATCCCGGGCTTTCGAAAATACCCTCAGGGTTACGGCAGCGGCGTCAATCGGCACGGCCCCGCTTGTGGCGTACTCTTTCCATTATTTTTCGGTCATCTCACCGGCGACGAATCTCCTCGTTGGGCCACTCATAGGGTTTGTCATCATACCGCTTGCTGTTTTTTCGGCTTTCCTGTTTCCCATTACCGGCGATTTCTTATTCGCGCCGGTCCTTGCGCCGGCGACCGACTTAGCACTGAGTCTGGTGAAGCTCTTCTCGCGGATTTCATTCGCGGACGTGCCGGTGCCGGCGTTCCCGCCCGCTCTGGTGCTGTTTTTTTATGCCGGATTCCTTCTTTTTCTTCTGTGTAACAGAAAGAAATATTTGCTCATCCTGCCTTTCATCCCTTTCTTCATTTACGCCATCGCCGCCGGGAAGGGAAGCGATGTCCTGAGGGTAACCTTTCTCGATGTGGGCCAGGGGGACTCGGCGGTTATCGAAATGCCGGACGACAAGACGTTCGTAGTGGATACCGGGCGGACCGGACGGGAGGCATCCTCGTATCTAACATTCAGGGGCAAAAGAGTGATCGATGCCCTTCTGCTTTCGCATATTCACCCTGATCATACCGGCGGCCTGAAGCACATATCGGAAAGGTTCGAGATCAGAGAGATATGGCATAACGGAAGAATGACGTTGCCCGGCGAATTCGACCGCATCAAAAAGCGGATGCTGGAGCGCGGCGACAGGATTGAAGGAAAGGGTTACAATATGCTCGTGCTTCATCCCTATCGTGAATTCTATTCCTCGGGGAGGAATGGATATAGCGACGCGAACAACGATTCGCTTGTTTTGAAGATCACGTACCGACATTCTTTCTTGTTCCCCGGGGATATCGAAGAGGAAGCCGAACAAGATGTGGCCCATCTCGGGCAGTGGCTCCGGAGCGACGTGATAAAAATCCCCCATCACGGAAGCAAATCATCCGCCTATGCGCCATTCATGCAGGCTGTCTCACCGGAGAAGGCCGTTGTCAGCGCCGAAAAAAATAATCCCTTCGGCCATCCTCACCCGGAGATGCTCGACTGCCTCCGGTATATCGATGTCTACAGGACGGATACCGACGGTGCGATAAAGATGGAGGAATCGGGGGGAAAGCTCACTGTCAGGACGTTCTGGGACTATCAATTCGAGAAGTTGCCCGACACGCGCGGCGAGTTAAGGAATCTGAGGCTGCTGTTCGAAACATGGTGATGTCCGCAACTCCCGTGTCTCCAATTAACCCTATCGCCGCGTGAAAGGGAGGTCGTCCCTGAAAGCCTTTTAAGGTGATGAGATTTGACCAGGGCATGGCGTCGAGGACGAATCGGGGTTGCTTATCTTTCAGCGGTATCGTGGTACAATATTTCTCAAGGCATAGGCTGATGAGGAGGTTTAACGATAC
>JBFLXP010000422.1:0-2826 GCA_040757315.1 Nitrospirota bacterium | reverse complement strand
CTCATGTTTACCTCCTTCCTCCCCCACGGCCTCCGCCGCTGAAACCGCCACCGCGGCTCAAACCCCCGCGCTCGCTGAAGCTTCTTGTCGCACTTCCGCCTCTGTCCATGCCGCTGAAGGCTCCTCCTCGATCCATCTGAAAAGGCGACTCGCTGCGCTCAGGCCTCTGTCCACCGCGGACCTGTTCAGCCCCTCCACGCGCACCTACCTGTCCGGCCTGCTCACCACGGCCCCGGTATGCCTCTCTTGACCTGGCAGCTTCGCCACCAGTTCCCCTGTTGTATTTTTGAGCAGTCGTCTGATCTCGATAAGCGACTCCTTTCCTGTTCTCGGCATTATGCTGCCAGTTCTGTTTCTGGACATTCGTGTTCGCCTTATACTGTTCCGCTTTCACACCGGTGTAGTTGTTCTGAGTGAAGTTGTTATAACGGTTCACATCTATGTCGACATCGCCGGCTCCCCAGTTCCATCCTCCCCAGCAGCAGCCTGATGCGGCGGCACCTACTGCCACGCCTGCCGCGAATGAGAATGCCGAAACTCCTGCAACATAACCGGGCGGATAATAGGGATAGGGCGGATAGGCTGGATACGCCCAGACACCATATACCACCGTAGGGTTATACGCTGGAACATATATAACCTGGGGGTTGGAAGGCTGTATGACGATCGTCTCTTTTTCTACGATCACCTTCTGTTCTTTTGTAGTCTTAAGGTTCCCGGACTCGTAAGCCTTTTTGCGCAGGCGTTGAATCGAAGCCGACACATCCTTTTGCTGAGAGAGGAAGGCGTCACCGAGCTTAGTAGTCCAGTCAAGCTTTTCGCTCATCAGAGCCAGAACATCGGGGAACTGAAGCAGCGACTTCACACTCGGGTCCCATTCTTCTACCTTCGCTTTTTCCATCAATTGTTCGCCTTTGAGTCCCTTTTGTTGTTTTACGAAGCGGTCGGCCTGGACAATCTGAAGCGGATAGGTCGAAGCCATCATTATCTGTGCCAGCAACGAATCCGGATAGAGTGCGATCGGAGCGAGCATCTGATCAAGTTCCTCCTGTTTGAAAAGGGGTTTGGTCTGTTCCGCTGCGCTTGCCTCTCTCTGTGCAACTCCTATACTGAGTGATATCAAAAACAAGATAATCATCAAGACGGGTGCCCTTCTAAATATTTCTTTCATTCTCATACTCTCACCTCTCTTTCGAGACTGCTCGGCTCTTATCAGATACAGCAAGATCGGTGTTCATGCCGAGCTACTTCTTAACATGACTTGTGCATTCTACATACAAAACTTTTTTGTAGATCTAAAAAATCTGATATCCTCTCATTTTGCAAAGTCTGTTGCATTATCCAGTTTTCACTTAGGAAACAGGAACTGCAATTGAAATCGCAGAGTCCATTCCGGTCCGAAGGTTGGTCTATCAACGTTGTAGAATGCCTGTAACTGGGCATTCATTGGCTGCTTTCCTATCTTAAACAGTTTGCCTCCACCGCCGCCCACAGGAACTGTCCATGTATCGCTGGATTTTTCCGCATTCCAATTCGCTGTAATAATAGGCGTGGAGCACACATACCAGCCACCACGGAAATTGTGATTGATAAATAGCTGTAGCAACATCTGGTTCACATGAGGACGGTCAGACTCACCTGCAAATGACCACAAATTCTGGGCCAGAACACCATAGACCCAGGGTCCATTCATCGTGAGCACTACAGCAGATGGTCCAATGCTCCATTTTCCCGTTCCAATCTTTTCGTCTGCTGCTGAGGGAAAAAGAAAGACCGGTCCCATCCCCCATATCAGCTTGCCTGGCTTGGCCGGCGATAGAAAAGGCGTAAACTGGATATCGCCCATACCGAACTCGGAGCCAGTGTCCGGAAGGATTTCCGGCTGATTGATTATCGGAATGATCGTGCGAGTGATCAGGTTCCAATTCTGAGTCAGGTGAAAGGGAATAACCGGCTGAACATTGAGCACATATTGCACATCTTTATCGTGGCCGAAGTTAAAGTTGAAGTTGTTCTGCAAGGGAAGACTGATCAGATCACTCACCGGGTTCTGTGTCTTCTTCGCCAGTTCCGATTCGTCCTGTGCCGTTGACAGCGGAGCAACGCACAACAAAACTATCAGCACAACTAATGAGTGTATCTGTTGCTTCATTTCTCTCCTCTGTTCGTCATCTCTCTATCAAACTCATTCAGCAAATTTTGTAAGCTCACTGATTATTTCAAACCCACATCTTTGAATGCCTGTTTGCACCGGCTGCTTACGTTTTTTTCATTCTTATCTATGCAATTGAGCAATCTTCCCTGACCAGGCTTAATGTCAGAACAATATTTTTTCAGGTCGTCTCTGCACTCGTTTGCCAGATATGTCAAGGCTGCAATAGCCCGCTCAAGCTGCGCTGCTGCATCATAAAGCGAATACTCGCACCGACCGGACAGTTTGTCTTCATGCGCATAAAGACAGGCAAGAAGGCGTCCTTCGCCGGGCGTTACATCTTTGCAATAGGTTTCGAACTCTTTCTTACAGCCATCCAGAACCGATTCCACCGGTCCTTTTTCCGCCGCAAACATCTCACCAACAAAAAGAACTGCCAGACCGAAACTCAGAAGCAAAACCATTGTATTACGCACTTTTCTTCCTCCTCCTTCTTTTTTATTTCATAAGGGAGAGGGGTAGAACCCCTCTCCCTTATGTACTTGACACCTGTTACCATTGCGTAGCGAACCCTATTAGCGGACCATGGAACGTCAGATCCAGTTCATTGTCATCCTTCTCTGTCTCGATTCCTACCGCCCTGTAGCCAGCGAATATAGTCACTCTCTTTGATA
>JBFLXP010000421.1:0-2836 GCA_040757315.1 Nitrospirota bacterium | reverse complement strand
GGAATCAACTCTCCACCGCGAGGTAAACATAAAGGACAGGGTATTCGATGAGACCATCCATCTTTCTCCACAGTTCAACGTCGTGCGCATCTATGCTTTTGAGATCACCGAGCGCAAAAAGGCTGAAGAGGCGATTATCCGGGCCAAGGAGGAATGGGAGCGGACATTCGATAGCGTGCCCGACCTGATCGCGATCCTCGACAATCAGCATCGGGTTATGCGTGTGAACCAGTCGATGGCCCGGCGTCTGGGTCTGAAGCCCGAAGAGTGCATCGGTCTGCCCTGTTACAAAGCCGTGCATGGTACGTCGGCGCCGCCTGCGTTCTGCCCTCATTCCCGGACTATCGCGGACGGTCGCGAGCACATAGAAGAAGTGCATGAAGACAGCCTTGGCGGCGACTTTCTTGTCAGCACGACTCCCCTGCATGATGAACAGGGTCGGATGGTCGGCTCGGTGCATGTTGCGCATGACATCACCTTGCGCAAGAGAGCGGAGGAGGCGCTGAAGAAGTCTCATGACGAGTTGGAGGTGCGTGTTCAAGAGCGAACTGCGGAACTCGTAGAACTCAATAAGGAGTTGGCGGCTGAAATAGCTGAACGACAACGGGCAGAAGAGACGGCGAAAATGGAACGCCGGCGGCTCTATGATGTTCTGGAGACGCTGCCGGTTTATGTGGTGCTGCTGACGCCGGATTATCACGTACCCTTTGCCAATCGCTTTTTCCGGGAGCGCTTCGGGGAATCCCATGGCAGGCGCTGTTTCGAGTATCTTTTTCACCGCGACGAACCCTGCGAAATCTGCGAGACTTATACAGTTCTGAAAACTATGAAGCCCCATCATTGGGAGTGGACGGGTCCCGACAGTCGCAATTATGATATTTATGACTTCCCGTTCACCGACGCTGACGGCACAGTCCTCATCCTCGAGATGGGCATTGATATTACCGAAAAAAAGCAAGCTGAAAAAGCCCTCAAGGAGATCAATGAGACTTTGGAGCGGCGCATTGCCGAGCGCACGGAGGAATTGTACAAGGAAAAGACAATCTCGGATAGTACCATAGAAAGCTTGCCCGGCATTTTTTATCTTTTCGACTCGCAAGGGCGATTCCTGAAATGGAACAGAAACTTCGAACTGGTTTCAGGATACTCCGCTGAAGAGCTTTCCGGCATGCATCCTCTGGATTTCTTTGCCGGGGAAGATAAACTACTTATTGAACAAAGAATTCGGGAAGTTTTTACCGTGGGACAATCTTCGGCAGAGGCGGAATTTGTTTCAAAAGAGGGGCATAAAACGCCCTATTTCTTTACGGGAGTGATGACCGAGATTGACAATACGAATTGCTTAATAGGCATGGGCATTGACATAACCGAGCGAAAGAAGGCGGAGGCCGAGATCGAGCGGTACCTGGAGGAACTGCGCATTTCAAACGATGAATTGGCCCGCTTCAACCGTGCTGCGGTAGGGCGGGAGCTTCGAATGCTGGAGTTGAAGAAGGAAGTGAACGAACTTTGCGAAAATGCCGGAGTGCCGCCGAGGCATCGGGTGGATTTCGAGGAGGAGGACGCCGGTCAGACTCCGATTTCCGGAGGAGATTGAGTTGTGTATGTCCACAAAGTCGCCCGGTTGCTGTTTTCTGTCATTCCGGCTTGTCCGGAATCGTTCTTTTCGCCTCAGCAAATTAGCCAGGGCTGACAGGAATGATTCCCGGCGCGTCCGCCATATACTCAGGCGGACTTGCGGGAATGACATACTTTTTGGGTTCATCACGATTCATGGATAGACTCTAAATAAAGATTTGGAGACTCAACTTATTGTGCCCGGAGTTTCTTAGCATAAGGAGGTGCATCGGAAATGAGGAAAAAGAGTGAACAGAGAAAGCTGCCGAATCCGCAGACGAACCTGACGGCGGAGGAACAGAGGCAGGCGTCCCAGTATGCAAGAAGCCTGATTGAGGCGTCTCTCGACCCTCTGGTAACGATCAGCCCCGAAGGCAAGATCACCGACGTTAATGAGGCAACCATTAAGGTGACGGGCATAATCCGCGAAAAGTTCATCGGCACGGACTTTTCAAATTACTTCACCGAGCCCGAGAATGCCCGGAAGGGTTACCAGCAGGTCTTTGCAAAGGGCTCTGTTACAGATTACCCGCTGACCATCAGGCATAAAGACGGCCGGCTCACGGACGTTCTCTATAACGCATCGGTTTATCGCGATGTGCAAGACAATGTCCTCGGCGTGTTCGCTGCCGCACGCGACGTTACTGAACAGAGACAGGCGTCCCAGTATGCAAGAAGCCTTATCGAAGCATCTCTCGACCCTCTGGTAACGATCAGCCCTGAAGGCAAGATCACCGACGTTAATGAGGCAACCATTAAGGTGACGGGCATAACCCGCGAAAAGCTCATCGGCACGGACTTTTCAAATTACTTCACCGAGCCCGAGAATGCCCGGAAGGGCTACCAGCAGGTCTTTGCTAAGGGCTCTGTTACAGATTACCCGCTGACCATCAGGCATAAAGACGGCCGGCTCACGGACGTTCTCTATAACGCGTCGGTCTACCGTGACGTCCAGGGCAAGGTTTTAGGCGTATTCGCTGCCGCGCGCGACGTTACTGAACAGAGACAGGCGTCCCAGTATGCAAGAAGCCTTATCGAAGCATCTCTCGACCCTCTGGTAACGATCAGCCCCAAAGGCAAGATCACCGACGTTAATGAGGCGACCATTAAGGTGACGGGCACAACCCGCGAAAAGCTCATCGGCACGGACTTTTCAGACTACTTCACCGAGCCTGAGAAAGCGCAGGAAGGCTACCGGCAGGTCTTTGAGAAGGGTTTT
>JBFLXP010000420.1:0-2838 GCA_040757315.1 Nitrospirota bacterium | reverse complement strand
ACCGGACTGTTTCTCAGGAGCGACCCGCCGTCGGAAAAAGATATCGCCGATTTGAACAGCGAAATTATTTCCATCCTCAACAGTCTTAACGCGAGAGTCGGACGTTACATGAGTCCCGACACGGGAGTGGTCGGAACGGCCGGCACGTTTTCCACTCTGGCGTCTATTGACCTCGGACTCGACGTATATTCCCGCGAGAAGATGCATATGCACAGGATTCCTCTAAGCCGTTTAGAGGATATGAGCAGGAGACTCCTGAGCCTGCCGCTGGCAGAAAGAAAAAAAGTCCGGGGGCTTGAACCGGATAGAGCGGACTTGATAATACCCGGGCTGCAATTTACAATTAGTATCATGCGCACGTTCGGGTTTCAGGAATTGGTGGTGAGCGAGTACGGGATTCTCGAAGGCGTGCTTTTGGAAATTCATGGAAAAAATATTTCAGAGACCGGAAAGCCTTAAAACGGAACCCTTCCGTTACTGTCCGGGATGCGGCCACAGCCTCATCCACAGACTTATAGCCGAGTGCGTAGACGAACTCAGGATAAGAGAGCGGGTTATCGGCATCGCGCCCGTGGGATGCGCTGTGTTCGCTTACGACTATTTCAACTTCGATATGCTCGAGGTTGCCCACGGCAGACCTCCAGCCGCCGCTACAGGGCTGAAGCGCGCACTGCCGGACAGGGTCGTTTTTTCTTATCAGGGTGACGGAGACCTTGCCGCTATCGGGACCGGCGAGATCATCCATGCGGCGAACCGGGGAGAGAATATCTCCGTCTTCTTCGTCAACAACACGACGTATGGCATGACAGGGGGGCAGATGGCGCCGACGACTCTAGTAGGACAAAAGACGACAACGACGCCTTTCGGAAGAAACCCTAAAACTGCCGGATACCCCCTGCGGATGGCGGAAATCCTCGCCACAATCGAGGGCGCCTCATATATAGTCAGAACTTCCGTCGACTCTTATAAAAATCTGATGCTGACGAAAAAAGCGATTCTGAAGGCGTTCGTCTATCAGATGGAAGAGAAGGGCTTCAGCCTTGTAGAAATACTCTCGCCGTGTCCGGTCGACTGGAGACTGTCACCGAGGGATTCACAGTTGCGGATAAGGAATGAAATAATACCGGCGTATCCTCTCGGAACGTTCAAGGATACACATAAGGAGCGTGTCTAACTGAAGCATCGGATAATCATCGGCGGATTCGGCGGTCAGGGCGTTCTGTTTTTTGGAAAGATGCTCGCCTATGCGGGTATGCTCGAAGGCAGGGAAGTGACCTGGTTTCCGTCCTACGGAGCTGAGGTCCGCGGAGGTACCGCAAACTGCACCGTGATCGTTTCGGACGAGCTCATCGGGTCTCCCGTAGTGAATAATCCCGACGCGCTCGTAGTCATGAACGACGCCTCTCTGGAAAAATTCCAGCCCCTCTTAAAGCGGGACGGCCTGCTCTTCTATGATTCATCGCTCATCAGGGACCCGTTGCTCCGAACAGACATTCAGGTTGTCGGGGTCCCTGCTACGGAAATCGCAAATAGGATCGGAAATACGAAGTCAGCCAACATGGTATTGCTCGGCTCATTCATTGCAAAAACACGTTTCCTGAAAGGAGACTCCCTGCTGGAGGCCGTTGAGAGCTCCGTACCGGAGAGCAGGAGGAAGATTATCGAGCAGAACAAGAAGGCTATTCACAGGGGGATTGAATACATTGGCAATACGGAAGGCTAAGATCTCGGATCTGAAACAGGTTCACAGACTCGTGAATGATTTTGCAAAAAAAGAGATGATGATCCCTCGCTCTCTGAACGATCTTTACGAGACTGTGAGAGATTTTTTTGTCTGTGAAAGCGGCGGTGTCGTCGTCGGCGTCTGCGCCCTTCACATCATGTGGGAAGACCTGGCGGAAATTCGATCTCTCGCCGTGGAAAAACGATCCCAGAGCAAGGGCATCGGGTTGCGTTTGGTGAAGCGGTGTCTTAATGAGGCGAAAGAACTCGGGATCGGGAGAGTCTTCGCCCTGACTTATCACCCGGATTTTTTTAAAAAGCTCGGTTTTGCGGATGTCGACAAAGCAAGCCTGCCCCAAAAAATCTGGGGAGATTGTCTGCGCTGCCCCCGTTTCCCCGAATGCGACGAACACGCGGTGATAAAGAACCTTTGATCCCGGTTCCACGTTTAGTCGAATATTACAAGCCTATTATGTCATGGTGGGCCTGTCGAACCATGCAGGCTCAGGACGACAGAATATCAATGACCCCGTACGCATATCGCCGTTATGGGAGAACTTCTTATCCGATCTGCTCGAAGGCATCCTTTGGAGCGCCGCAGACCGGGCATTTCCAGTCTTCCGGCAGGTTTTCGAAAGCCGTTCCCGGCGGAACATTGGAATCCGGGTCTCCTTCTTCAGGGTCATAGATATATCCGCAGACCGTACATCTGTATTTGCTCATTCAGTTCCTCTCATGGTTTCGAAATACTCCGGTAGAAGCATGTCCTGTTGCCGGTATGGCAGGCAGCCGGACCGTGCTGAACCACTTTGATCAGGAGTGTGTCGGCGTCACAGTCGTAGAGGATCTCCTTCACTTCCTGAACGTGTCCGGACGTCTCCCCTTTTTTCCAGTATTTCTGTCTCGATCTTGACCAGAAATGAGTGTATCCGCTCTCAAGGGTCATCTCGAGAGATTTCCGGTTCATATAAGCAAGCATCAAAATATCCCCGTTCTGCACGTCCTGTATGATTGCGGGGATTAATCCTTTCTCGTCATACTTCAGTTCCGGTATCATTGGATTTGACTCCTTTTTATCAGTATATCTTACCCCACATCCGGCATAAGAAGTTGTCA
>JBFLXP010000419.1:0-2846 GCA_040757315.1 Nitrospirota bacterium | reverse complement strand
GGCCTTTTCCTCGTCCCCATAAAAAGCGGCCTCCTTCTGGAGACGCTCCCACTGCCTGTCGATATACTCCTGCGCCTGCGTCAGCATCCATTCGTTTCCGGCGGCGAACATGTGCTTGAACCGCCCCTGCGGTTTCAGGAAGTCGACGAGCGGTTTCTTCTCTTTCGGCTTGACAGTGATACGCGTTACCCCGTTTTCGATTTCAAAGAGCGGCCAGTAGCATGTCTCGACAGCCAGCCTGCTGAGAAGGATCGCATCATTGGTCTTTGAGCGCCATCCCCTGTTGCAAGGCGAGATTACGTTAAGGAATTTCGGCCCTTTTATTTCAAAGGCCTTCTGAACTTTTTTCATCAGGTCCATCCAGTGACTGGGCGATGCCTGCGCCACATAAGGGATGCCGTGAGCGGCCATGATCTTGGTAAGGTCTTTTCTCTGCTGGAGCTTACCGGGGATGACATCTCCCGCCGGGCAGGTAGTGGTGTCCGCGCCGAACGGAGTGGCGCTTGAGCGCTGTATACCGGTGTTCATGTACGCGCCGTTGTCGTAACAGATGTACATCATGTCATGCCCGCGCTCCATCGCGCCCGAAAGGCTCTGAAAGCCGATGTCATATGTGCCCCCGTCTCCACCGAAGGCGATGAACTTGACCTGCTTGTCCTCTATCTTGCCCTGTTTGACCAGGGACCTGTACATGGCCTCGATACCGGATATGGTCGCGGCGGCATTCTCAAATGCGCTGTGCATCCACGGGATCTTCCACGCGGTAAACGTTGATATGCAGGAGGACACTTCCAGGCACCCTGTGGCGTTGGCCGCGATGATGGGGTAGTCTGTCGCCATGAGCACCTGCTTGACGACGATCGGCGCTCCGCATCCCGCGCACATCCTGTGCCCGTATACGAATCTGTCCTCTCCCTTTGCGAGTTCTCTTAATCTAAGCGGTTTAGTTGTCATTTTTATTCCTCACTATTTTTAAGTGTCAGTATCAGTGAACGGTGTCAGTATTAACCAGGGACTGACACAGACACTGATCACTGTCACTAATTTATTCTTTCACTCCGATGTATTCCTTGACAGTCTTGACTTTGCCTGACTTTGCGATCTTGATCAGTTCATCAATGACCTGTTCCGCCTGATCGGGGAGATAGTCCCTTCCGCCGAGGCCGAATATCTTATTTATCATCAGCGGCTTTTTCGGTAGCGACATGACGGCGCCGCAGATTTCATAATACAGCGGACCGTATCCGCCGAAGGAATCGGCCCTGTCAAGGACCGCGACAGCTTTTGCTTTTTTCAGGGCATTTGCCATTTCCTTAAACGGGAACGGCCTGAAGAGCCTCGGCTTGATAAGCCCTATCTTGACACCCTTTTTCCTGTACTCATCGATTATGTCCTTGGTAGTCCCGGCCGCTGAGCTCATGACCACAATGGCGATCTCGGCGTCATTCATCCTGTACTTCTCAAAGAGTTCGTATTTCCTTCCGGTCATTTTTTCGAAATCAGCAGCAACGTCCAGCACAACATCAGCAACCTTTGTCATGACCTCATGCTGGGCCCTCTTGTACTCATGATAGAGGTCGGTCAGAATAAGAGGACCGTAGCTCTTGGGTTTGTCAAGGTCAAGAAGCGGGTTGATGCTCTTGAATGCCCCGACGAACTTCTTTACTTTTTCGTCTTCGATATATTCAACTCTTTCGATTGAGTGGCTTACAATAAAACCGTCCATGCATACCATAGCGGGAAGTCTTATGTCCTTGTGTTCCGCAATCCTGAATGCCTGGATCGTGTTGTCGTACGCTTCCTGCGCGTTTTCAGAGTACAACTGGATCCACCCCGTGTCCCGCGCGCCCATGCCGTCTGAATGGTCGCCGTGTATATTGAGAGGCGCGGACAATGCCCTGTTTACCAGAGGCATAACGATAGGCAGTCTGTCACCTGCAGCGATGTGCAGCATTTCCCACATAAGCGCCAGTCCCTGGGAAGAGGTCGCTGTCGCCACCCTGCCTCCCGCGGCAGACGCGCCTATGCAGGCGCTCATGGCGCTGTGCTCGCTTTCAACAAGCACCATCTCCGTATCTACTTTGCCGTTTGATATAAAACTTGAAAATCTCTGCATGAGGTCAGTGGCCGGGGTGATCGGATACGCGGCGCATACATCCGGGTTGATCTGTCTCAACGCCTCTGCGACTGCCTCATTCCCTGTTACTGCTACTATCTTTCCCATTATTTGCCCTCCTCTTCCATAACGATGGCCTTTACGCCTTTTTTGCCGGGGCATTCGAGGGCACATATCCCGCACCCCTTGCAGTAGTCATAATTAAAATCTTCTCGCTTGCCTTCAGCATTGACTTTGATCGACATATCGGGACAATACATCCAGCAGAACATGCACTGTATGCAGTTCTCTTCTATCCACCTCGGTCTCATTGACCGCCATCCGCCTGTCTTGAACTTTGCTGAGCTTCCGGCCTCAAGGACGACGGAACCCTGGGGAAGCTTTTCCCAAAATTTTTTGCTCATCCTTCCTTTACCTCCTCATAACCGCGCTTTGTGGCGTCAAGGTTCCCGTCAATGATCTTCTGCGCGAATTTTTTGCCGAAACTCTTTCTGACATTATCCAGGAGCACATCCATCTCAACAATCCCGGTCGCCTTGCAGATGGCGCCGAGCATCGATGAATTCGGAAGCGGCCTGCCGAAGCTGTCTACAGCGATCCTTGTCGCGTCGACGGCATACACTTTCTGGGATTTTTTTGCTTTGAGTTTGGCCCTTACCGTCTCCGGGTCTTTTGACGTGTTGACTACGTAAATAACGTCATCCGGGGCCCCCTCCGTAACATTGACGGC
>JBFLXP010000418.1:0-2864 GCA_040757315.1 Nitrospirota bacterium | reverse complement strand
ATCGGAGAGCTTGACGAGGCGATAATATATTACCAAAAAGTGATTGAGATCAATCCGGGTCTTGCCGATACATACAACAGTCTGGGCGCCGTCCTCCAGAAAAAAGGACAGCTTGACGATGCGATAACTTATTTCCGGAAAGCTCTTGACCTGAATCCGAATCTGGCCATGACCCACTTCAATCTCGGGTATGCACTCCAGCAGAAAGGACAGCTTGACGATGCGATCGACTACTATAACAAGGCTGTCGATATCAAGTCCGATTTCGACGACGCTTACTATAATCTTGGCGTCGTCTTTCAGTCGCAGGGGCGGCTCGACGAGGCACTGGTCAGTTACTATAAGACGATGCATCACAATCCCGAAAACCCCGACGTCCATAACAACGTAGGCACCGTCCTGAAAGCCAAGGGGCAACTGGACGGAGCGATAGCCAGTTTCAGGAACGCCATTGCGATCAACCCGGTAATTCCTGAGATCTGGAATAATCTCGGCAACGCCCTTCACGACAAGGGCGAAATTCTTGAGGCAGTTAAAGCCTATGAGGGAGCGCTCAAACTGAATCCCGATCTCTTTCAGACCCATTATGATCTGGGAAACGCACTGAAAGAGGAAGGAAAGACAGAAAAAGCGGCCTCGGCTTATGACAGGGCTCTCGAACTGAAACCGGGTCTTTTCAAAGCAGGCTGGGCGCGGTGTATGGCTCTTTTGCCTGTCGTTTACAGTGATGAACAGGAAATAGAAAGTACTCGCAATAAGTATCGCGAGGAACTGTCAAAATTGCGGGAGAGCCTCTCTCTTCAGACCCCGGAGGATATCGATGCCGCTGCGGAAGCGGTGGGAAGCCATCAGCCTTTCTATCTCGCGGCGCAGGGACTCGATGACAGAGACTTGCAGAAGATGTACGGAGAGCTGGTCTGCAGGATCATGGCTGCAAAATATCCTCAGTGGGCGGAAACTGCCGCGATGCCGCCGGTTAACGCGGACGGGACGGTCCGCATCGGAATAGTATCCGGCCACTTCTTCCATCATTCCGTCTGGAAAATTCCTGTCAGGGGATGGATAGAAAACCTGGACAGGAACAAATTCAGCGTCTACGGATATTACACGGGAAGAACAAAGGATCACGTGACCGCTCACGCCCGGCAGTCCTGCACCCGGTTCGTGGAAGACGTCAAGTCCTTCGAAAAGCTCTGCGAGACCATACGGGGAGATAATCTCCACATACTTATTTTCCCCGAAATCGGAATGGACCCGGTGACTCTGAGGCTTGCATCTCTCAGGCTCGCTCCGGTTCAGTGTACGACTCTCGGGCATCCCGACACATCCGGCCTTCCGACGATCGATTATTATCTGAGCAGTGACCTTATGGAGCCTTCCGACGCCGACAGCCGCTATACTGAAAAACTTGTCCGCCTGCCCAACGTTTCCTTCTCGTATATTCCGCTCGATATAGCGCCTGCTCCGGTCACCCGTGATACATTCAAATTGAGACCTCAGTCGATTCTCTACCTTTGCACCCATGCGGTCTTTACCCATCTCCCGCAATATGATGAAATCTATGCCCGCATCGCCCGGCAGGTGCCTGACAGCCAGTTCATCTTTATCGAACATTACACCGATTACGTAACCGAACGATTCCGCCGGAGACTCGAGAGTGCCTTCCGTCGTCTCGGCCTGGACGCCGACAATCACGTGGTCTTCCTTCGCGAGTTGAACGCCGCCGAGTATCTCGGAATCAATACCCTCTCGCAGGTCTCTCTCGATACGCCCGGCTGGTCCGGCAACAACTCCACTTTTGAGGCCGTTGCATGCGGACTGCCGGTTGTCACCCTCCCCGGCCCGCTCATGCGCCGGAGGCATTGTTCGGGGATCCTTGCCATGCTGGGTGTGACCGAAACTGTTGTATCAACTGTCGACGACTATGTTTCGCTTGCCGTCCGCCTCGGACAGGACCCCGAATACCGGGAGACGCTATCCCGGAAGATTTCGGCGAACAAACACCGGCTTTACGGAGACAAGAGGTGTATCACGGCACTTGAGGAATTCCTCGAAAATAACGTAAAACAGTCGGGTAAGATCGAGAATGCGTCCGGGTAATAAGAATATAAATATAGTCCGGCATGTGGGCTTAATAACAAAAGCCGATAGAAACAGGCTGAACAGGCACGACAGCGGCGTCATTTGGTTCACCGGCCTCTCGGCATCCGGCAAGTCAACCATAGCCCACGAAACAGAAAAGAGGCTTTTCGAAAATCGCGTCAGAGTTTATGTCTTTGACGGAGACAATGTCCGCCACGGACTCAATTCAGACCTGGGATTCAGCGTCCAACACAGAAGGGAAAACATCAGGAGAATCGTCGAAGTGGCCAAGCTCTTCGTAGATGCCGGTTTTATTGTCTTGACCGCTTTTATCACCCCTTTTGAAGAACAAAGGAAGTTTGTCAGAAAACAATTCGAGGGGACGAAATTTCTTGAAGTCTATGTAAAATGCGATGTCGAAGAGTGCACGAGGAGGGACCCGAAGGGACTGTATAAGAAAGCCCTGGCAGGAAAAATCGAGTCTTATACCGGCGTGTCCTCACCCTTTGAAGTGCCTCAGAACCCGGACGTTATCCTTAATACACAGAAATTGAGCGTCGAAGAGTCGGAGGACAGACTGCTGGAATTTTTGCGCGAAAGCAAATTTCTTGACGTGAAGTAGTCTATCTCTCTCCCCCTTTCCATCATTCCCGCAGTTCAACGCTTACTGCCTGCGGGGACAGGCTTTAGCGGGAAGCCATGGTTCGGATGACAGCGTCCATGCCGCCATCGCGGGCGGAGCGCGGCGATCTCGTCGTTACGGATATGATATAATCTATTCA
>JBFLXP010000417.1:0-2867 GCA_040757315.1 Nitrospirota bacterium | reverse complement strand
CTGTCAGGAAGCTCGCTTAAAAAAGCATATACCCCATTGGGAACACGGACTTCAATTCATACCTACGTTTACCGACATCGAGCCACCGAATGTTCTGAAGAATGCCGTCTTAGTGAAAGACGCCTTTTCAATCGCCTTTTTTGTTCGCATGATCTTTTCGTGTTTGGTTGATGCCGACTTCCTTGATACCGAAGCCTTTATGAATCCCAAACAATCTGCTCTTCGCGAAAAGTGGCCGAACAATGTTTTGGAAGAAATGGATAAGGCCTTGACTGAGTTTTTGCGTTTAATGAGTCCAGAGGACACCCTGGTGAATCGGCAGCGGGCTTTGGTCCGAGAGGCTTGTCTGAAAGCAGCCAATGAGCAAAAAGCCAGATTGTTTTCTTTGACAGTGCCTACTGGTGGCGGCAAGACGTTAGCATCGCTTGCCTTCGCCCTTCGTCATGCAATCAGACATGGGTTGCAGCGGGTCATTTATGTCATTCCACTGACAAGCATTATTGAGCAGAATGCTGAGGTTTTCCGTAATGCCATGGAATCGGTCAGTAGTGGGCTGGGACGAGATGTTGTTCTGGAGCACCATAGTAATCTCGACCCTGAAAAAGAGACAGCCGTCAACCGGTTCGCATCTGAGAATTGGGATGCGCCCCTCATTGTGACAACATCCGTCCAGTTCTACGAGTCCCTATTTGCCAACAAAACGTCTCGTTGCAGGAAACTGCATCGGATGGCCCGCTCCGTAATTATTCTTGACGAAGCTCAAACACTGCCGGTGGATTATTTAGAACCCTGTTTGAGCGCCTTGCAGGAGTTGGTCACCAATTACTGTGCGAGCGTTGTGATTTGTACTGCCACACAACCGGCTGTCGAGCGCAGGGAAAATTTCAAGATCGGCCTTCAAAAAACATTTGAAATTATACCGAAGCCTGTTGCGCTATATAGCGAACTTCAACGAGTCAGCGTCATGGATATTGGAAATAAAAGTGATGAGGAGATTTGTAAACTGTTATCGGCTGAGCCACAGGTGCTTTGCATTGTAAATACCAAACCTCATGCCAGAAAGCTTTTTGAAGCCTTAGGCCCGGAGGCCGGTTGTTTCCACCTCAGCGGCAATATGTGTCCCGCACACAGATCGGAAACACTGACGAAGATTCGAGAGAATCTTGCGGAGGGCAGGGTATGCCGGGTTGTAAGCACGCAGGTGATAGAGGCCGGGGTTGATGTGGACTTCCCCGTTGTCTACCGTTCTCTTGCAGGATTAGATTCTATTGCTCAAGCTGCGGGTCGGTGCAACCGAAACGGTAAATTGGCTGCAAAGGGACGCACTTTCATCTTCAGATCTGAGCATACCAAGGCGGAAAGGTTTTTTGCCGATACAGCCCAGTGCGCAGGTCAGATTCTGTCTTTATATGATGACCCCCTCGATCTTAAAACAGTGGAGCATTATTTCAAACTATACTATTGGGACCAAAGCGCCCGATGGGATGAAAAGAAAATCATGGACAATTTTGGCTTGATCAATGACCGGGAATTTCCATTCAACTTCGGGTTTAAGCGCACTGCCGAATCCTTTCAGTTAATTGACGACGCAGATTCCAAGCCGGTAATAATCCCCTGGCGGGAAGAGGGGCGTGGCTTATGCGAGAGGCTAAGGGCCATGCCTGAGCCTACGTTGGAAATTCGCCGTCAGCTTCAGCGGTATGTGGTGCAAGTCCGCAGGTGGGCGTTGGAGAAGCATGCAGGCACGGATATTCAATTGATCCATGACGGGATTTACATTTTGGCCAGTCCCGAAATTCATTACTCGGAAGACACCGGGTTGGATCTTGACGCCACGGGACCTGGCGCAATTTTCTCATAAGAAAGGAGGTATCAATGGCTTATGGAGTAAAACTTTTGGTCTGGGGGCAATACGCGTCATTTACCCGGCCGGAAATGAAAGTTGAGCGGGTCAGTTATGATGTCATTACTCCCGGCGCTGCCCGGGGGATTCTTGAGGCTATCTACTGGAAGCCGGAAATGCGCTGGGTGGTGGACAAATTGCGGGTTCTGAACCCGATACGGTTTACGCATATCCGGCGAAACGAGGTAGACTGCAAGATTTCGAAAAGAGATATTGCCTCTGCCATGAAGACCGGTAAAGCCGTCTTAGGCATTGCGGTTGAGGAGCACCGGCAGCAGCGCGCAGCTATGATCCTGAAGGATGTGCGCTACGGAATTGAAGCGCATATTGAAGTGCTCAAACCGGAAATGAAGGACAGCAAACCCCTCGAAAGCCCGGAAGCCAAACATCTGAGGCAGTTCAAATACAGGGCACAAGCGGGCGGGTGTTTTCATCACCCATATCTCGGTACGCGTGAATTTCCGGCGGACTTTAAGCTTGTGGAAGAATTCCCCGTATGTCATGAATCACTGGCAGGAGAAAATAATCTTGGTTATATGCTGCATGACATGGTCTTCGTGCACGATTCAAAGGGACAGATAATCGAATCAAATCAAGGCCGCCGTCTCAATGCTGAACCGCATTTTTTTAGAGCTGTCATGCGGGACGGCGTAATTGAAGTACCTCTTCTGAATCAGGGAGGAGCTAACACATGATACTTCAGTCGCTATATGAGCTTTATGAACGATTAAGCCATGATCCGGAGTATGATATCTCGCCGCCGGGCTACAGTCTTCAGAAGATTGCATTCAGAATTGTGCTCAAGCCGGACGGGACGTTGCATGCGATAGAGGATGTCCGAAAGCAAGTTGAGAAAAAGTTTGTGCCAATACAAAAGACTGTTCCGGGCAGCAGCAAGTCCTCCGGCTCCGGTTATAATCCCTGTTTTCTTTGGGACAACACAGGCTATATGCTGGGGTATAAA
>JBFLXP010000416.1:0-2872 GCA_040757315.1 Nitrospirota bacterium | reverse complement strand
GACGCTATGTCTCTGGAAACGTTTCCCAAGAATCAATTATGGAACTCTGGAATAATGAGCGTACACGGGACTTTCGTAGAGCGATTCAAAATAGAGACTACACGAGCATCGAAAAGAATGGTCCGATGTGTTCCCAATGCACATTGCTCTGGAATTCGCACTATAATATAAAGTCCAACATGAAAGAAGCTCTTGGACAGGTAGTAAATTACACCTTCTCAGGGTTAAAGGAGTATTTCGGCACTCACAGGCGCAGGCAACGATTGTATAAAAAATACCAATTTTTGAGAGAATTCAGAGAACAGTTTGTGGATCAACTGAGTTCACATACCGGGAAAGATCCGGAGTTCAGCCAGGCGTATCAAAAAGTCTTGAACGACGGCGTGCTCGATGTTCGGCTTTGACTTATGACGGTCTTGATTACAGGCGCAAGCGGTTTTATCGGTAGGTTTTTTACTCGGTATTATCTCGGCCACGGCCGGAAAGTAATTGGCGTATCGAGGAAACCCTGCGTGTGGGAACACCCTGCTTTGGGGTGGCTGCAAGTCGACCTTACTGCCCCCGAGGGCGAAAGGAGTTTGCGTTCAGCCTTGGACGAATCGTCCTTTTGTTGCCTACTTGCCGCCGTCAAGCCTGATACCGTTCGAGAGAAGAGTTCTGTGCCGCATCAAAATCAGACAATTGACGGAGTCTCATCTGCGGCCTTCGCCGATTCAAAGTGTCCAAATGGGCTGTACTTAGGGGGGCTTTCGATCTTTCCGGATGATAAGGGCTTATCCGTCGATGAGGATTCCATCCCTGCTCCAACAAGCCCTTACACTAAATCAAAGCTATATGGGGAAAGGATGTTTAAGGCCGCGGCGAACAGTTCGCGGAAGAACTGGAAAATTCTTCGAATCAACGCTCCCTATGGCCCTGGAATGACCGAGCGCGCCGTTGTTCATCGCTTTCTTGTTGAGGCTGCAAAGGGACAGCCGCTGACCGTTTTCGATCAGGGACAGCGTGAACAACACTTCACATGGGTAGGAGACTGCGCCGAGGCAAGCGCCAAACTGGAATCCCTTGAACCCGGTGTTTATCATTTCGTCGGACCTGACCGAGTGACGATGTTGGATCTAGCCCGGAAATGCATTGCAATAGCTCGATCGACGTCTCCGATCCTATTTAAGTCCGGGGATCCCGGGGGATCGTGCCCCGACTTTGGTCCTGACCGATTAGAACCGGTATGGCCAAGGGCCAGTCGCACCGGGATATCGAAGGGTCTAAGCCTATTTTTTGAAAGTTTCGCTTCGGGTAAGTGAAGGTCTTTCATCGGAAATGAAAATAGCCATTGTCGCCGATATTCATGGGAACTCCGACGCGCTACAAGCGGTACTCAACCATTTGCCGTCCGTGGACCTGCTTGTATCCGCAGGCGACGTACTTGGTTACTACCCGTTTTTCGAAAGATGTCTCGATCTATTAATAGATGCCGGTGCGTCAATGATACAAGGCAACCATGAAGCTTATTTGACCAGATCAGCAACGCCTCGTTCGAATGCTTTATTCAACTGGTATTTAAAACTATTTGAAAGGACTGCATCGAAACGAACAATGGCTTGGCTGAATCAACTTCCGCCCGACCTTTTGATTGAGCTTCCTCATGGTCTGATGCGAGTATTTCACGGCAGCCCTTGGAGCGTCGATGAATATGTATACGAAGAAGACACGGCGCAACGTCCTTTTAGACAAATTAAAGAAGATATAATCGTTCTGGCTCATACTCATATACCCATGGACGTTATTATTGGGAATAAGCAAATTTTGAACCCCGGTTCCGTAGGGCAACCAAGACGTGGTTATAATGGAGCATCTTACATTTTATACGACAGCGGGAAGAACAAGCCATTTCAGCATCACAAGGTAATATACGATCCTAACCCGTTTATTTCTGCATTACGTGAGATGTCCTACGAAGACCGATTTATTTCGGCATTCCTGAATTGGGACTGTCAATGACTAAATATTACTTATTGAGCTTTAGGTAACGGATAATACAATACATGAAGTCTATTGAAAATTATTCATTCGATCAAAATCTGAAAGATTCAGAAAAAGCGGCGTTCAAATCATTCGGAGTTCATTCTAAGATTTCAACGCCCTTCGAGGCGATTAATCCACATAGAATCTCCATAGGTGATTATGTGTCTATTAACCGCGACATGAAAATGGCTGCATATACGGATTTGACGAGGATCATAGGGTATGTGAAACAACATTATCCAGGACTGGAGCAAGGGCTGCGTGAAGAAGACTATCTTTATACAAATGCGGAAGTATCGATAGGAGATCTCACCAGCTTCGGTCGATGTTGTTTTATCACGGCCGTCAACAGTATCCGGATCGGTAAGGCAGTTATTTTTTCGGATCGAGTCTATGTCTCCGATACGCAGCATCGTTATGATAATCCCGACGTGCCCGTGATTTTCCAAGGCATGACGCAGAATGGCTCGGTAGAAATTGGCGACCATTCCTGGATAGGGATTGGGGCCGTTGTTTTAAACGCCCGCATCGGTCGTCACTGCGTAATTGGAGCTAATGCAGTGGTCATTTCGGATATCCCGGATTACACGGTCGCGGTCGGATCTCCGGCTCGCCCTGTCAAACAGTTCAATTTCGATACCAGCCGATGGGAAAGCTGTTCGGATGGATCGGGAACGGAGCATAGCCTCCTGATTGCTCGCGATGTTTCACAGGGGTGCTGACGCATGGGGGAAGCCAAGAGAAGGAGCCATCCGGCATACATGCTTGTCTGCATTCTCTTTATGAGGATGCGGAAGGCTCAATCGAGGATAGGTTGAGCCTTCCGCTGATAAGAAGAACAACGCTAACA
>JBFLXP010000415.1:0-2873 GCA_040757315.1 Nitrospirota bacterium | reverse complement strand
ACTGCAGACCGTCTTATCGCAAGGCCCTGGTTGAATTCTTCGCCGACAAGATCGATCGCCTCTGTCCCGATTGCCGGAGGAGATACGAGCAGAATCCGCTGAGGATACTCGATTGCAAGGTGGATTCCTGCATTGCATTGCGACAGGGAGCGCCGCGCGTGACCGATTTTCTCTGCAGCGATTGCCGGAGTCATTTCGATGCCCTGCTGTCTTTTCTGACGATGCTGAAAGTTCCCCATGTCATTAATCCCGATATGGTGCGCGGTCTCGACTATTACACCAGGACTACATTCGAGGTAACGTGTGAACATCTTGGCGCTCAAAATGCTGTTGCCGCCGGAGGACGGTATGATAGGCTTGTTGAAGAGTTCGGCGGTCCTCCAACGCCGGCAATCGGATTTGCTATCGGGATGGAACGTCTTGTCTCTCTCCTTAAATCATCGGGAGAGCAGAATGTTCCTTCTCCCAGAGTCTTTATAGCTCTCCTCGGGGAAGCCGCGGGGAAAGAGGGGCTCGCACTGGCAAACAGGCTAAGAGAAAAAGACATATGGGTTGAGATAGGGTACGCGGGCAACTCGCTCAAGAGTCAGATGAGAAGGGCGGACAGGCTTTCCGCCGAGTATGTCTTAATTTTTGGCGAGGACGAGATCAGCTCCGGCAAAGTAAAATGGAAAAAACTCTCCGACGGAAGCCAGGGAGAAATGTCGCTCCATGAAGTCGAGAATTTCCTTGTGTAGATCACCGCTACACTCCCATATCACCCCACCACATCAAGCTTTCTCACCCTGAGCCGCACTCCCAAATCTTCGGCGATCTTCCTGCATTTTTCGACATCCACTCCTTCAAGGTTGACTACCGTCGCCTGAACATTGAGTATGTATTTTTTTGATTCTCTAATGAATTCTATAACTCCGGGGTAAGCATTTTTGTACGTCGGCTTGCAGACCTTGTCATATGTCTCTTCGTCCTGCGCATCAAGGCTTATCGAGATACTGTCGACAAGACCTTTCAATTCAGGAAGAATATTTCTTCCGTTGATCAGGTTGCCGTGGCCGTTTGTGTTGATCCTCACTCTGCCGCCTCGCTGCTTTATCCACGCCGCAAGATTCTTGACGAGATCGAGCCTCAGCAAAGGCTCTCCATACCCGCAGAATACGATCTCTTGATAGCGTGAAGGGTCTCCGATCTCCATTTTCAATTCTTCTTCAGAGGGCTCGTGAGACAGCCGCAGGTTATGCCCTTTCACGAAATTCGATTGGAACCTTATGCAGAAACCGCATCTGTTCGTGCACCTGTTCGTGATGTTCAGATAAAGGTTATTACGGATTTTATACGTTATCTCTCCTTCTGGCGAGACCTCTCCGATGCCGAACAGACGTTCAGCATTCAGCGTCGTGACCCGTGCTGCGTCTTCAAGGGTGACACCCCTGATTTCAGCAATTGCCCGTGCAGTATGAACTATGTATGCAGGCTCGTTCCTCCGGCCTCTGAAAGGTTCGGGTGTCAGATAGGGCGCGTCTGTCTCTATTAGGAGACGGTCATCGGGTATCGCTTTCGCAATATCTTTCAGTTGTTTTGCATTCTTAAAGGTCACCGGTCCTGCTATCGAAATATGGAACCCCATCCCGATTACTTCAGAAGCCATATCCATGTCCCCTGAAAAGCAGTGGAACACTCCTCTGCAGACACCCGATTCCCGGACGATATCAATAGTGTCTTTCTTTGCCTCCCTGCTGTGGATGACGACGGGGAGATGGATCTCCCTTGCGAGGAGCAGTTGTTTCAAGAAGACATCGCGCTGGATTTCCCTGGGAGAATTGTCGTAGTGGTAATCAAGCCCGATTTCGCCCACGGCAACAACCTTCGGCATCCCAACCCCCCTGCTCCCCCCCTTGCTAAGGGGGGGATGGGGGGGTGCCGCCCATCCCTTTATCTTTTCAAATATCTCTTCCGTAAAATCCTTGGCATCATGGGGATGGAATCCTACGGAGCAATAGATGAAGTCATATTTTTTTGAAAGCTCGATTCCGCCCATATTTCCTTCCAGATCCGAGCCGATTGTGATGACCGCCTCTATCCCCGCATCCTTCGCCCGCTGGATGACAGCTTCCCTGTCAGGGTTAAAAGCGTCCATTTCGAGATGGCAGTGTGTGTCGATAAGGGATTCTTTGTTAAGGTGCATACTATGCTCGTTCATGCTAAATACTGTCTGTGTATGAAGTCGTATTTTGTCATTATCCGTCCGTCATACGTAAGACGGATGACCGGATAATCCAGGATCTATTGAAAATACTGGCATTCCAATAATCTCTCTCAACTGAACCAACCAAACTCGTCTGGCGCAGCCATGATTTCTTTGTTTTTCATTTCCTTGAGGACAGGCATTTTTTTTTGCACATCTCAACGGCTTCTTCCGGCTTCTCTTCCCATACCAAGCCGTATTTTTTTCTCTTTTTCAGCTCCTTTCTTAATCGTTCAATCTCAGCAAGCAGTTTTTCTTTTGATGCACTATCTTTCTTTTCCATGGGCATGCTTGGATTAAACTTCCTTCCCGTTCATTTCTCACCCTTCTCCCGTAGAAAGCCGATAGTCCTGCCTTTGGGTTCCGGAGGAGCCATCAACTCGCGAATAGCATCAAAAATAACCTTGAACTGGGCGTCGTATTTCTTCTCAAGGTTATCGAGCCTCATAGCCAGTTCTTTATTGGAAGCAATCATTTCTCTTATTACTCCGGCAAGTAAATACCAACGACGTCATTCCCCGGCTTGACCGGGGAATCCATAAGGGACTGGATGCTCCGATCAAGTCGGAGCATGACATCTTTCATCTATTTAATTTCCGTAGTAATAATTTAACAAACAACCTCATGATGG
>JBFLXP010000414.1:0-2889 GCA_040757315.1 Nitrospirota bacterium | reverse complement strand
ACCCCTTGAACCCGCTCTTTTTATCTGTTCCAGCATTCCCCGCGTCTCGTCCGTTTCATAATGATGTTCAATGGCAGTCTGAAGAAGGGCGAGAGCGAAAGCCGGCTTGTTGGCCGCCATCAGCTTTTTTGCAAAGTCAGTGAGAAAATCAGAGGCGTGGAACCCGGTCTTATTCAGAAGCTCCAGATAATAGAGCCCCTGTCTTTTCGCTTCTTCACTTGGCCCCTCGACCCCTCCACCCCTTGACCCCTGTCTTTCTTCACTTGAATCCTTGAATCCTTGACCCCTTGAACCCTGACAGAGATAGGCAGCGGCCAGAAATGCGAGGGCTTTCGGATATGACCTGTTCGCCTGCACCAGGCTCTTGAGTATCTCAATCGCATTTTCAGGATTCCCCTGGAGGATCTCGTATTTCGCATATGACGCTTTGATTTCGCGGGAATCCGGATTCAGGGACAGAGCTTTCTTGGCGGCTGCGACCGCTTCTTCACGCCGCCCCAGGCTGTTATACGTATCGGCCAGCATAAGAATTGCGTCTGCAAAATCAGGTTTCAGCTCGCAGACCTTTCTCCAGTACTCCAGCGCCTCCTCATACTTTTCGAGCTCCGTTGCCTGCACGGCTATTTCATAGAGCGTCTGGAGATCGCCTTCCCCTTTTTCGGCAAGCTTTCTCTTCCCAAGGATGTAATAATATTCGGCCCGGGAGGCTGTCTGAGCCTCGTTAAGTTTTCCATAATGATGAACCGGTATGTCACAGGGCACGATCTCTATGCCGAGGGCCGAAAGGGAAGATTCGACGAATTCGTGGACGGGATTTTCGAAACGCACCCCGGGGCGATTCGGGAACAGGCGGACCTTGACACTGGGAACCCACCCGGCGCCTGTTTCCTCCTTCGGGTAACTTCCGTCATTTTCGACCCATCCCAGCCTTATCGAGTCCTGATAATTTCGTGTCACAAAGGAGTAAGCTTTACTAATAAGGTCATTAGTATGGCGACACAATTTCGTCAGTTTGTCATACTCCGGCTTGACCGGAGTATCCAGGAAAAAGGGACTGGATTCCCCGATCAAGTCGGGGAATGACGGTTGTGTATCCTTACTTGCGGACGTGTCAGCAACTGCAGGATCCTTAACCAACTCTCTTAACTTCTCGTAGTCAAGAGGCGATATCACCTCGTCGGCGTCGAGCACCAGTATCCAGTCTCCCGAAGCCTTTGAGAGCGAGAAGTTGCGTGCATCGGCAAAGCTCTCCGTCCATGCGAAGTCATACACCTGAGCACCGAACGCTTTAGCTATATCCCTGGTCCTGTCTGTGGAACCCGTATCCACGACGATCATTTCATCGACCACCGGCTTCACACTCGTCAAACACCGGGCGATATTGTTCTCTTCATTCTTGACGATCATACATAAAGACAGGGTCCGAGGGGCCGAGGGTCCGAGGATTCCAGGATCCAAGTGAACAGATTTTTGTTCTTTTTCACTTGACCCCTCGAATCCTTGGACCCTTGACCCCTCTAAGTTCTCGTTTGACTCCTTGGACCCTTGACCCCTTGACCCCTGTATCTTCATAGCCCCTATCTTTTCCCTGATTCCGAGCGCAAGGGACAGAGTATGGTCGTCTATCCCGAATGCGGCCATCGCCTCTTCCGTCTCCTTCATGGCCCGATGATAGTCACCCTGCTGAAGAAGGATATCAATGAGGGTAAACTTCAGTTTCTTATTCAGGGGGTGCAGCAGCGTCGCCTCTTTGAACAGTTCCGCCGCCCTGCCGAACTGCTTGAGAGTTGCGGCTATTGTATAATAGCTGAGCGCCACATCCGGGACCGTGGGAGAGATGATAAACGCTTTTTCGAACAAGGCCACGGCCTCTTCTTTTTTCCCCGCCAACCACCGGAGCCCCGCGAGGTTGCAGTAGGCTTCTCCGAAGCCTTTGTCGGCCTCGATCGCCTTTTCGAACAGACGCTCCGCCTCGCTCCGGTTTCCTTTCTTAAAGGCGATAAAGCCTTTGGTATTCCAGGCCGACGTAGACGCGCCGTTGATCTTGATGGCCTCATCGGCATATTGTTCGGCTTTTTCAAACTGTTCCAGTTCCCGCGCGCAGGTGGCAAGCCGCTCGTACCACTTTTCACTTCTTCTCATTTCTTCGGGCATGTTGTTCAGTATGTCGAACCCTTCCTTGAACCGCTTATTCTCGATTAGTATATCGACAAGGGCGTCGTGAAGCCTACTGTCGGCAGATTGACGTATGGCAGCAAGAAGGGCTGAAACGGCATCATTGACCTGACCTTTCTGATTCAGTTCGTCTGCCAGACGAAGACTATCTTGAGCCGCCGCTTTTTCCGCGAGAAGAACCTTCTTACGTTCGAGCAATTCCTCTCTCAGATGATCGTAAGCTCTGGATACGGTTAGTTTCTCCATCTCATCCACAAAGGACAAACCCCTTTCAACATCCCCGACCGAAGTCAGATATTTACGAGTGTACGTCCGGACGATGCGGTTATCCTCCCCGACTCTCCTTCCAACGTCGCGGTGCTCGGCGCTCTGAGGTGAGCGGTAATAAAGCCCGAGGTTTTCCCGGATATGGAGCATCTTTGTTCCTTCGGCTATCCTCAGCCAGAACTCCCAGTCGCCGGACACAGTGAAGCTTTCGTCAAAATATCCAAACGTATCGTGGAGAGACTTGCGCCACATGGGCTGCGGCCCGATAAAACAGCCGATGGTCAGCAGTTCCCTGTTGTAATCTATCCAGCGATAATTTCCAGAGGGCGTATGGCGTTCAAAAGTCTCGTTTTCGGTGTCGGTGATAATCTGATCGCCGTAAACAAGCCCGATCCCGGGATTCCGGTCCAGAGTATCAGCCATTACTTCCAGCGCGTCATGGCGATG
>JBFLXP010000413.1:0-2898 GCA_040757315.1 Nitrospirota bacterium | reverse complement strand
ATAGGCCGCAAAGGCCCTTGCGTCAAGAAATGCCCTGCCTAACTTATTGATATATAGAGATAAATTGAGTTGGACGCCCCTGTCTGCAAATCGCCTATTTTGGAAGGCAACCGCAGGACCGTGCAAAATAATGGAATATCAACCGGTTACACCGAAATTCGACCCGCCGTACAAGCCGTCAACGAACCACAAAAAATGCATGGATGCGTGCAGACACACCGTAGAAGATAGACTCATCTTTCCTAAAATGGCTCTTTCCCTTTTGCTGTCAAGATGTTACGGCGACTTGAAGACGTAGAAGGTCAGGGATGACATCTATATGCCAGATCAGGGGAAATCGCTTCGAAGGTAAGGGTTCACGTCAGGGGAGAAGGGATTTCGAAAAACGCCTGCAAAAAACCGGAAAAGGTTTCCCTCCGTCGAAGGTCTGATTTTCTGTTTCGTAATATTTTCGTAAAACCACATCAGGAGGCTTTACATGAAGCAATCGGACGGAAAGTCAGACGGTAAGAAAGTCGATCCGGAGAAGCTCCAGGGCGGCGTTGACGAGATCCTGCCTGGAGAGCAGGTCGTTTCTATTCCTTTGCACAAGATCAGGCCCAATCCATTTCAGCCCAGGAAGGTTTTCGACGACATAGACGAGATAGCCGAATCGATAAAGGAGGAGGGTGTATTGCAGCCCATCATCGTCAGGAAAGTCGCCGATCCGACCAGCGAGTTTCTCTTCGAGATCCTCTCCGGAGAAAGGAGATGGCGAGGCTCGAAGAAGGCAGGCAAGTCCCATATCCCGGCCATCGTAAGAGAGGCGTCCGAGGAGGACATGAAGACGAAGGCGGCCCTTGAGAATACCGCCCGCAAGGACCTCAATTTCGTCGAGACCATGAACTGCTATCACATTCTTGTGGAGCACTACAGGGACACCGGGGTAGTCGCCAACAAGGTGGGCAAGAGCAGAAAGCACGTCAACGAATACCTGAAGATACGGGAAGAGATCTACAAGCATCAGAAAGTGGCCGAGATATTCGAGGCACAGGCAAGGTCGATCACATACAGTGCGGCGAAAGCCTTCGCGGAAGTTGCGGGCAAGGTGTACAGGCTTGAGAAGTCGAACAACAGAGAGTTCCTGAGGGTCTTGAAAAACATGGAGGGCGGGGTAATCCGCTGCATCGACTGGGTGGTGAAAAAGGTCGTCAGGTCCGACAGGGAAGAGGTTCAACCGGAGGCTGCGCCGTCTGCTCCCCAGTATCTGAGGGAAACCGATAACGAACTTGTCCTGTCGGTAAGGCTGAGAAAAACTGTTCGCCTCCCAATGGAGACGAAGGAGGATATCTTCAAGAGCATCGAGGCGTTCAGGGAAAAGGTCTCCTCTCTTGCCACTATGGGCCCTGCAGATGGCGTCTCATCAAAGGAGTAGTTGGATGGGAAATGCAGATGTAACTTCGCGTGATTTGAATATCTTCAGGATACTGTCGAGCGGGCCCGCCCAACTCGGGTTTATTCAGCAACAGTTGGAGCTTTTCAAAAGAGGCAAGAGGTCGCGCAGGACTGCAGATGATCCCGATGATCCTGAAAGCGATCGGGGGGAGATGCCTGAAAAGCACGAGATCAAATCGCGACAGATATATCTTGCAAGAAGGATCCTGGTTGTCAGGCTCTCACAGCTCAAAAAGAGCGGTCTTATCGCCTCAAGGCGTTACAGAGCCATTACCGGCAGGGGGATCTTCACTCTTTACTCACTCACCCCGACATCTCGCGACATCCTGGTGCTGGACGGATATGCAAGAGAGCATATCCGGATGACCCTGCCTCACAAATACGGTGTCACTCACGAGCTTGCGGTATCCGATATCGTGCGATCCATCAAGCGGGAAGCCGGGGCGGTTCATTATGGCTTTTCGATAAAGGATGAAAGCACCTTGAGGAGCGAGTCAAAGAACAGAAGGGGACGATTCCCCGATCTCCTTGTCACAATAAGTATCCCGCGAAGACAGGAAGCCCCTTTAAAGAAGGTGCTCGCCCTGGAGTTCGATAATTCTACGGAGGATCCCGACTATGTTGTAGCCAAGGCCAGGGGACTGGCTCAAAAGAAGAAGTTGCCGTCCCTGATCCTTTGCAGGGAACCTCAGCGCATCGAGAAGCTGAGAAGAAAGTTCGACGAACTCGCCAAGGAAGACCTCCGTCTCATGGTCTTTTTTTCACTTCTGAACGATTTCACTTCAAAGGGCTTTGTCGGAACGAAGTGGCTTACGATCGATGGCCGAGCTGCCGAGGTCATAAAGAACAAGTAAATCCGAGTTCGTCCCCATATGATACACACCGTCAAAGAGCTTGAGGGGATATCGATCGGTCTGCTCTCGAAAGATAAGATAGAAGCCCTTGCCAATGGAGAGGTAGAAACACACAAAACCGTCGATACGATAACAGGCCTGCCCGTTTCCGGAGGTCTCATGTGTCAGAAGCTCTTCGGGCCAGTGGAGTATCTGAAGTGCGCATGCGGTAAAAGGTATCCCAAGAAGGGAATACAGTGCCCCGCATGCGGCGTCATAACCAATGATCCCATTGTAAGACGACAGACTTTCGGTAAGATAACGCTTGCGCACCCTGTAGTTCATCCCTGGTTCAGAAAAATACTCGCCACCTACCTTAACGTGCCCCCCCGGAAGTTTGATCGGCTTGTGAACTGCGATATCTTTCTTGTCATGGCGAGCGGCAAGAGCGGCTTCGAGAAAGGGGCGTTCATTTCGGCAGTCGAGTTCATTCAGTATAAGGCGGAAACTTCCAATGGGGAAACGAAGGATGAGCGTTTCAGGGCGGAGACAGGCGGGAATGCGATCAAGGAGTTGATCCAGGGCATGGACGCAGGTGAGGTGATAAACAGACTTAGGAGGCAGCCTCCTT
>JBFLXP010000412.1:0-2905 GCA_040757315.1 Nitrospirota bacterium | reverse complement strand
GAGAGATAAACACCCGCATGCCGTACTATGTTGTCCAAAAAACTGTCGAAGCATTGACTGCACAGAACAGGGGGATACGTGGAGCAAGAATACTGATTCTCGGACTGGCCTATAAGAGGGATGTGGACGATGTACGTGAGTCCCCGTCCCTGAAACTTATGGAGATACTCAAGGAGAAGGGAATAGAGGTTGATTATAATGACCCCTATGTCCCGACGCCTCCAAAGCTGCGAAAGTACAGGGTGGAAAGAGGTTCCATTCCTCTGACGAGTGAAAATTTGTGTCAGTACGATTGCGTGATCATCGCGACGGATCATTCTCTCTACGATCCTGAGTTTATAGTGGAAAATGCGCAATTGGTTGTTGATACCAGGAATCTGATCAAGAACCCGAATAGTCATGCCTGCAAAGTAGTGAAGGCCTAATCCCTTCAAGGTATGAGCAGATACTATTGCTGCCGGTGTTCCTGGTTTCTCGGCATCCAATAAAATGTAAAACCATTAAAACTGCCTCATAACTCGAACATGACTCAAGATATTGTCACTGATACTTTAGCCCAAAAGGAAGAAACCATCAAATCACGGAAACGGTTTATCGGCCTCGTCGGCCTTGGCTACTGGGGGAAGAACATATTTCGCAATCTCTGTGAAATCGGCGCTCTTCACACAGCATGCGATTGCAGTCCTGAGATTGTCTCCGATTACAGGAAGAACGTTCCCGGCAGTTCAGAAATGTCTCTTTCTCATCTCTGCCCGTCAAATCCCGACTCGATCCACTTCACCACTTCCTTTGAAGAAGTGCTCAGGAATCCTGAAATCAAGGCGGTGGTAATCGCGACACCGGCAGGAACGCACTATGAGCTCGTAAAGCGATGTTTGATTGAGGGTAAGGATGTCTTTGTTGAGAAACCCCTTGCATTGACGGTCAGAGAGGGAAAGGAGCTCATAGAAATCGCACAAGGAGAAAAGAAAGTTCTTATGGTCGGCCATATCCTGCACTATCATCCGGGCGTTATCCGGCTGAAAGAGCTTATATCCCTGGGCGAGATTGGTAAGATCCAATACATCTACTCCAACCGCCTGAACATAGGGAAACTAAGGACCGAAGAAAACATACTGTGGAGTTTTGCCCCTCATGACATATCCGTCATCCTCATGCTCCTTGAGGAAGAGCCTGTGACTGTTTCGGCCTCCGGCGGTGACTACCTGAATAAGAGGATTTACGATACGACCATGACGGTCCTTGAATTTGACAACGGCGTCAAGGGGCACATCTTTGTGAGCTGGCTCCATCCCTATAAGGAACAGAAACTGATCGTTGTCGGCTCCAAGGCAATGGTTGTATTTGATGATATCAGCAAGGAGAAACTCTTTCTCTATCCCCATACGATAGAATGGAAAGACGGAAAGATACCGTATGCGAAGAAGGCCGATTGCCGGATACTACCGGTGGAAGGGGGAGAACCGTTAAAGGAAGAGCTGAAGCATTTTGTAGAATGCGTTATTCAGAGAAAGAGGCCCAGGACCGACGGAGAAGAAGGTCTCAGGGTGTTGACCGTCCTTGAAGCGGCTGAACATTCCCTGAGAAATGGCAAAGCGGGCACAGGCAATACCACCGTTCCCGTTCATGGTGCACGCCCCTCATCCCGCGCCCTGCCTTCGGCGCATGTCCATGAGAGCGCCTATGTTGACGAGGAGGTCATATTGGGAGAAGGGGTGAAGATATGGCATTTTTCCCATGTGCTCAAGAATTCCGTGATCGGCAACAGATGTGTTATCGGACAGAATGTCGTGATCGGTCCGGATGTGCGCATAGGTGACGGGTGCAAGATACAGAACAACGTGTCGCTCTATAAAGGAGTGCTCCTCGAAGACGACGTCTTTTGCGGGCCTTCCTGTGTATTCACCAATGTCTACAATCCGAGGGCATTTATTGAGAGGAAAAAGGAGTTCCGGAATACGCTCGTAAAAAGGGGAGCTACAATAGGGGCAAACGCCACTATTGTATGCGGGGTAACGGTAGGAAAATACTCTGTTGTCGGCGCAGGAGCTGTGGTGAAGACAGATGTTCCCGGTTATGCAATCGTTGCCGGCGTTCCTGCAAAACAGATAGGATGGGCCTGCAAATGTGGAACGACATTGAACTTTCAGGATAATCATGCCATCTGTAACTACTGCGGGAATGCGTATGAGAAAGGAAGCGACAATTCCCTCATAGTGAAGAAGGAAGAGAATTATTGATTCATGCAAATATAATGTCCCATGTCGGCTGGACCTTTGTCATTCCGGCTTGTCCGGAAGCTTTCTTCCGGAAGGACTCCCGACAAGCGGGAGTGACAGAAAGCGGGCTGGATTTTGCATGTGCGGGATGACGCATACAAAGGACATTTGTTATCCAGGTGTCAATAAATGAAAGAGATCGCAATGCTCGATTTAAAGAGTGAATACGAATATATGAAACAGGATATTGATTCTGCGATCAAGAGATGTCTTGAACATCAAAAATGGATCTTCGGTCCCGAAATCGGGGAGTTTGAGGAGGTTACGCGTGCGTATATCGGTGTAAAACACTGTATAGGGGTATCGTCGGGTACTGATGCGCTCGTCCTTTCCTTGAGGGCCCTTGCAATTCAGAGGAAAGGGGAAGAGTATTTCGATAGATACGATGAGATTATCACAACTCCATTCACGTTCACTGCAACCGGGGATGCCATCCTGAGGGCGGGAGCCACGCCTGTTTTTGTTGACATCGACCCTTTTACGTTTAACATCGACCCTGAACAAATTCGCCATACCCTCAGCTCTATGCCCTCTGCTTCAAACGTCGTCGGTATCCTGCCCGTTCACCTTTACGGGCAGGCGAGCGACATGGATGAGATAATGGCAGTTGCCGACGAGCATAATGT
>JBFLXP010000411.1:0-2911 GCA_040757315.1 Nitrospirota bacterium | reverse complement strand
AGCATCGCTCTTAGTATGTATCCGTTCGCAGGGTATCCGGGGAAACCTTTTGGAACTCGCCTTCGGCGGGCCCCGGACCCTTTCCAAGGCCGTTTGAGAGGCTTGCGCGCTTCCGCGTCGCAACCGGAGCCAGGGGTTCCCTGTAAACGAATTGCTATCCCGCATAAGGGGGGTACGGAGGAACATTGTTCTCCCGGCAGCCAGAGGCTGGTTTTGACCCGTCAATAAGTACCGTCCATTTACTATGACTATGAATTGCAATAGAAAGGCGGGGAAACTGAGTGAGGATGTGTCACGGAATTCTCTTTACGTCTCTCGCCCTTCTTTGGGTCATTTTCAATGAGTCTTGGGGGTTGAACTTTCTAAGATATCAACATCGGACATAATGCTGCATTGCAATGGGAACTCGTTTAGAAGACGGACAATTGGAGTGAAGTCAGTGGCAAAAGGACAAAACTGAGGCCGCTACGAACTTACGGATAAACATGAATTCAAGAAAAGACATGATTTTGGTATAAAGCAGAACGGTGGATATGCCGATGTACTGATGTAAGACAAATGGACCGGGGTACGGGTCTCGGCCGTTGCATCCTGTAGATCCAAATGCACTTGCCGGGTGGCCGACCGATCCGCATACGAACATGGCGGATTCTACTGTCGAGAAGACCAGCATGTGCGGTTCTTCGCTCGTTTGACGCCATTCCGGCCGTCCGGCGACGCCACACCATTGAAGGATGAGACCAGCCGGCGCATCCACCTCATGACCACGGAACCGGATCTTTAGGGGTGGGCAAGGCTCAGGAGGAGCCGCAATGCAAAATGACAGAAATACAGACGGCGGTTTTGAGTTCTGTCGACTCGCGGATAAGGAGCCGGAAGCCGAATTTACACGTTCCGAAGATCTCTCGGAGACATCGCGTAAAGAACCGTGGAACTCCGTGCACGAGATTCTATGTCAACTCGGGCTTGCCAGGGAAGAGATTCGAAAGAGCAAGGGACTTCTCCAGTGCGCGCTTGACGGAATTTCAGACCCCCTGATTATGGTGGGTAAAGATTTCAAAGTCAGGGTGCTAAACAAGGCCGCTACTGAATACTATCGAGCTTCTCGGGAGGAAGTTATTGGGAAGTTCTGCTATGAGGTTTTCTTGGGACGTGCGGAACCCTGCAAGCCCTGTAACATGGGAAATGCGCTTTGCGGCAAAAAACCGGTGAGTTTCCAAAGAACCGGTTTCCAGAATCCTTCCAGATTGGAACAGGTTAATATTCACCCTTTGGACGATGGCTATGCGGAAGGGGACGTCATTATCCACATAAGCGATATCAATGAACAAGCCCAGAATGGAAATGAGCTCATACTGGCCAATAAATTGATCTCGCTTGGCGTCCTGGTATCCGGCGTAGCCCATGAAATCAATAATCCGAACAACCTCATCATGTTAAATACGCCGATTTTGATGGACGCGTGGAAAAGCATCGAGCCCATTATCGAGAACTACTATAAAGAAAACGGCGACTTTGTGATGGGGGGCCTCAATTATAGTGAAATGCGTGTGGAGCTGCCCGGACTGATTTCAGGGATCGTCGAGGGATCGAGACGCATCAAAAGGATTGTTGAGGATCTTAAGGCTTACGCGCGTCACGACGACACCGGACCGACCCAAAATGTGGATGTCAAGAACGCCATCGAGAGTTCCATTCGACTGGTTGACAATCTGATTCGAAAATCCACGGATAATTTTTCGATCGAATGTGGCGAGAATTTGCCTTTGATCCGTGGGAACATCCAGAGGATCGAGCAGGTTGTCATCAATCTAATCCAGAACGCCTGCCAGGCGGTGACGAAAAAAGAGCAGCGCATTTCCGTCACTTGCCTGTATGATGAGAAGAAGAACGGTGTTTTCATAGAGGTGGCGGATGAAGGAATAGGCATTCCGGAAGAGGCGATGCCCCACATTATGGACCCGTTCTTTACAACAAAACGGGGTTACGGGGGAACGGGTCTCGGCCTTTCGGTTTGTTCGAATATCGTCAAAGCTCACCACGGAACCATCGAGGTGAGGAGTCGTGAGGGAAAAGGGTCGGTCTTCCGTGTCTTTTTGCCTGTGAGTGCAAAAAGGGAACCGGTGCGTATTCTCGTGGTCGACGACGATGAAATTCTTAGGAAGTCTATGGTGGGTATTCTTGAAGCGAATGAAGACTACCTGGTTCAAGAAGCCTCGAATGGTGCTGAGGCCTTTTTGTTGATGGGCCATCGTCTACCCGACCTTCTTATCCTTGATATTCTCATGCCGGATATGGATGGTGTGGAAGTCTGCCGGTTGCTCAAAGAACGGGAAGAACTATCGAAGATTAAAGTCATCGTGGTTACCGGACTTCCGGATTCTCCGAAAGGGAAAAGGGTTGCAGGCATGGGATTCAAGAATATAATGAGCAAACCCTTCAAACCTATGAACTTCATAAGTACGGTAACGACCACTTTGGAGGACGCCTATATTGAAGGCATCAAGCGTGGCCGGTGAACTCACAATTTCTGAAAGCCGTTTGGCGAGGACTTGAGGGATGGATCCATTCACTCGAGTATCAAATCCCGTATTACTGGTGGACGACGAGGCGGAAACGCTCAATAGTTATACGATGGTGCTTCGATCGGGTGGCATAGATAACACCCTACGCTGCCAGGACAGCCGGGAGGTCTTACCTCTCCTCGCGAGCCTGGAGATAGAAGTGATCCTTTTGGACCTGACCATGCCCTTTGTCTCAGGAGAGGAACTGCTTTCAGTAATCGCCGTAGATTTTCCTGAAATTCCGGTGATTGTGGCCACAGGCAACAATGACATTGAAACGGCCGTTCAATGCATGAAATCCAAGGCCTTTGATTATATGGTCAAGCCCATTGAAAAGAGCCGTCTCA
>JBFLXP010000410.1:0-2913 GCA_040757315.1 Nitrospirota bacterium | reverse complement strand
GAATGCTCTCGTTTTGGAGCCATGCGCATACGGACAAAGTTCCCCCCTTTTCCCCCATGGCATCGAGAGAGTTGTTGATGAGGTTCAGGAGAACTTGTTGAATTTCGGTTTGGGGCAGATACAGGTCGGGAAGGCCGTCTTGAATATCCGTGCGAACAACCACACCGCAGTACTTCGCCCTTTTTGCCGATATGGCTACAATGTCCTCGACCAACTCGTTCAGACGAACCCGCTGCAATGTGAAGTCGGTCTTCCTTGCAAAACTGAGCAGCTTGTGCGTGATCTCCTTGCACCGCTTCCCCTGGATCCGGATTTGCCCCAAGGATCGTTTGAATTCGGCCAGGTTTTTACCCTCTCGGAATTCCTCTTCTTGCAGCAAATCATCAATCCAGCCCGCTTCTTCAACCATGATGGCCACCGGGTTGTTGATTTCATGAGCAATGCCGGCTGCCAATTCGCCGATCGAGGCAAGCTTACCGGTTTGAAACATCCGCTCGTTCATTTTCTGTTTGTTCTTGTCCGCCAGCTCGATGCGATGGATCGTTTTCTTTGACAGCCTCAAGGCATTGGTCGCCAAAAACAGCGTGGACAAAAGGATGGTGGCAAGGGTCACGCGCTTGGCTGTGTTAAGACCGGAAAGTGACTCCGAGAGGTTTTGTCGGCAGACGATAACCCAGTTTCCGTTCTTGAGGGAGGTCGCGGCGTACGTAGTCTCGTTCCCGGAAGAATCGGCATCTTGAGTTGTCGAAATGCCCGATTCAGCCCGCATGGAGACGTCCGACAGGAGGTCCGATACGTCTTTCTCACCGAGTCTTTCGCCCTCAGGGGGGTTCGTCTGGTATTGACCTTCCCTGTTCAGGATAAAGGCATTTCCAGTAGTTCCTATCCCGGCCTCCTTCAACGTTCTGTTGAACGCTTCCACGGGGATTATGGATCGCAGAACCCACGGCTCTCCCATCACGTCCTTTCTCACCGCCATCGTGAAATAGGAATGACCCTGCGCATCCGAAGATACGTCGCTTATGAAGGTTCGGGCATGCATGGCCTCGTGGAACCAGGGGGTCTCCGTGTACGACCGGGTGGGAGGAAGAGGCGTTCCTGCGTTTGCGACAGGGATGCCTGCTCCATCCACCAGTTCCAGAGCCGAAAAGACCGACTCGTTTTCTGTGTTGAGCTGTTCGAGAATTCCCTCTAAAGCCGATATCTTCCGCAGGTCATCCAAAGAGAAGGCCGCGGCTATGAATCGAGTGTCGTTTAGCTTTTCCATCAAGAAATCGTCGATGATGTGTTTGCTCTTCAGGGTTGCCTCTCTCATCTGTGCAAGTACGTTTTTCTGGTAAGCGTTGCTGAACTGATAGTATATAACGCCGCCCACCAAAGTCATCGGCAGAAATGGAAGCATAAATCCAAGAAGAAGCATACTTTTCATCAATGATCTGTAATGCTTGTTTGATGGTATGTTCTTCTTGATTCGGTCCAGAATATAGCTAAACATATGGCGTCCAGCCGGCACTCAGACTAAATGGATCGTGCCGAATCGCAGTTCCTATGAGGTCAATCTTGGTCGCATCGTTTACCCTTTGGCCTTGCCCGTATAACAAGAAGTGGTTCCTGTTTCTTGGGGTCGGGCTTTGAAGCGCCAGGACGAACTATAATCCCCTTAAGACCGACCCGTCCCCCTGCCCTCGTCTTCTTCATCCAACAGCTCGGCCATGGCCTCCTGAGCCAGCCCAGGTTCGCCGGCCTGTGAAAAGGCGGCGGCCATTAGTAAGGTGTCCACGGCCTTTTTGGACTTTTTAAGTCTGTTCCAAACTTTGTGCAAGGTACCCACCAGCTGATCGACGTCCACCGGTTTCTTCAAATAGGCGGAAGCCCCCAGTCTCATGGCTTCTTTCTGATCTTTTTCCGTTCCGTGACCGCTGAGGATCACGACGGCGACGTCGGGATGGTCTTTCCTGACTTTGCGAAGCACCTCTATGCCGTCAATGCCGGGCATTCTCAAGTCCAGCACCATGACGTCCGGCTGTCCCTTCTTAAGGGTCTGCAGAGCCTCTTCTCCGTTATACGCGATCTCGGCGCTCAGATTTCTCAGTTCCAGCCGTTCGGAAAGGCTTTCCACAAATTCCTTCTCGTCATCCACCAGGAGCACTCTGAGTTTTTCCTTGCGGAATGCGCGAGTCAACTCATCGATGTCCACGGGCTTCTTGAAGAGAGCGGATGCTCCCAGTTTGAGGACCTCTGCCTCGTCCTTGTCCGTACCATGGCCCGTCAGAATCACGACTTCCATATCGGGATCGCTCTGTCTGACTTTGCGGAGGACTTCTATACCGTCAATGCCGGGCATTCTGAGGTCCAGGACCATGACATCGGGCTTTTCCCGCTTGATCGCTTCGAGGGCCTGCTTTCCGTCATAGGCGACTTCGGCGTCGACGTTCCTCATCCCGAGCCGTTCGGAAAGGCTTTCCACGAATTCTTTCTCGTCATCCACCAAAAGCACTTTGAGTTTATCTTTCTTCACGTTGGTCTCCTTTGTGTTTCTGCCATTAGAGGTACTGTTGGTCAGAGGATGGGCCGTCCGGGTATTTCGATAGAGTGGTCCGAAGCGAAGACCGGAAGCACCCATTTGACTTTATGGAATGGCAAGGAGCGTGCCAGAATGAATTATGTGCGATTACAGGATGTTAGGCAGTATGCGGAAGGGGAGTGGAACTATATGAAACAAATAGGAACAGCCTGGATGTAGCGATTTGAAACAATATGGAACAACATTACCGAGGGCCGGGATAGGGAACGGAAATCTCGAAGCCGCCCCTGTTGCCTGTGGTGAAACAAGACAACTCGGCGCCTAACATCTGGAGGATGTCTTTCAGATCCGACGTTTCCGAATCGAGGAGGGGCGCCGCGTCCGTCTGA
>JBFLXP010000409.1:0-2916 GCA_040757315.1 Nitrospirota bacterium | reverse complement strand
ATGATGCAGAAACTTCCTACCAGTTTGGAAGATCCGTAAAGGTTCAGAAGCCGCCCGGAGACCGTCTTGGCGAGAAACTCCCTGTTGCCGCTGTACACATATTCTGTGATGGACTCACCGCCCCATTTTTTCTTGCAGTAGGCGAGCTTGTCGATGAGAAATTCGAACGCATCGTCCCAGCTTATCTGCCTGAATTCAGGCCTTCCTCTCTTGCCGACTCTCAGGAGGGGATATTTTATCCGGTCTTTATGGTACGTTCTCTGCACATAGGTGTTCGCCTTGACACAAAGATGGCCTCTGGTGATGGGGTGACCGGGATCGCCCTCAACCTTGAGCAACCTGCCGTCTTCTACATAGGCAACAAGACCGCATGTATCAAAACAGTTTCTCGGGCAGATGGTCTTTACCACCTTATCCACCTTTATCGTTTTGCCGTTTACCGTGGTAGTGAGTGAAGGCACGGGTTTTTTCATAGACCTCCTCCTTTGATTTCTCTAATGAGCTGGCCGCTTAAATCATCCGGGCCATTTTCTTCTTCGAGTATCGTGAAACTGAAGTTCATCTCGGGAGAGCTTTCAAGGGTTGCCTTGACCGCACAGTACTTTTCCATTGAGAGCTCAACAGCCCTCTTCACCGCTTCTTCAGAGAGGTTGCGGCCTCTTACCCTAAATTCCATGGTTATGCCGTTAAACTTCTGGGGATAACTCTCTTCCTTTTCACCCCTGACAATAATTTCAAGACTCCTGACATCCTGTTTTTTCTTCCTAAGTATCGATACGATACCCATGCCGGAACAACTGCCGAGCCCGATCAGAAGAAGTTCTGTCGGTCTGAGTCCCGTGTTGCTTCCTCCGTTGATTGTGTCTCCATCCATGACGATTGCATGTCCTGACGAGGCCTGCCCCACAAACTGAAGTCCGTCCACATATGTGACCCTTGCTTCCACCATACTGACCCTCCCAGTTGTCATGGTTCGTAAGGATTTTGTGATAGGATAGGAATAGAAAAGCAACTTTTGTACCACAACGCGACACGGCGCAGAAACGCTTCTGTTCGACGATGATCCTTCTCTGCCGGTAAGGGTAAAAAAGTTATTCCCGACAAGTCGTTTGGCGAAAGAGAATGTAATCCTTTCGCATAAGAAGGAAAGTAATATTCAGATAGCGGGTTCAGCGGCAGGTCTTCAGAGGCGGGGACACGGGCTTTTGTTAAAAAAGCATGGTAAAATGCAGCACATTCTTAGCAGGCGGCCGCTCTTTCCAAGGATAAACAGGGCCAAGTGCTTAATAAGACAAGAAGCTCACTACCACTGCATTATGCATCATATGTCGATATGGTACTTCTTCAGCTTCCTCCACAGCGTCGTCACGTCCAACCCAAGGAGGCGAGAAGCCTTGCTTTTATTGCCGCGCACGAGATCAAGAACCTTCAGGATGTGCTCCCTTTCAAGGCTTTCGAGCGACCAGAATTTCCGTACGTCGTTGTAATGCGTGGCAATATCTATGGGAAGGTCTGCCTTTCCTATTTCATGCGTTTCGGCGACTACCACCGCACGTTCTATGGTGTTTTCGAGTTCCCTGATATTCCCCGGCCAGGAATGATTGATCAGAATATCCAGAGCATCAACCGAGATCCTTCTGATATTCTTGTTCATTTTTCCGGAATATTTATTCATAAAGTATCGTATGAGCAACGAGATATCTCCTGCCCTTTCCCTGAGTGGAGGGAGATCGATCCTTATTACGTTCAGCCGGTAATAGAGGTCTTCCCTGAACTGCTTTGCCTTAACCGCCTCTTCAAGGTCCTGGTTAGTTGCCGCGACTACCCTTACGTCGACGCTCAGGGGGACGGTCGATCCCAGTTTGAAAAATGTTCTGTCCTGTAGCACCCTCAAGAGTTTCACCTGCAGATTCTTGCTCATCGCCTCTACTTCATCGAGAAAGATCGTACCGCCGTCTGCGGCCTCAAAAAGGCCCTTCTTATAAGCGTTTGCTCCTGTAAAAGCCCCCTTCACATATCCAAAGAGTTCAGACTCCAGAAGATTCTCCGGAATCGCCGCACAGTTTATCGCTATAAAAGGCTTCGCCTTCCTTATGCTGTTGAAATGGACTGCTTTTGCAACCAGTTCTTTCCCCGTGCCGCTTTCTCCATATACGAGAATGCTCGACGGGGCATCCGTCACTTTCCTTACGAAACTGAGAACTTCCTTCATTTTCGGGCTGTTCCCGATGATTTCGTCGAAACAGCAATACCTCAATTTTGCTTCTGCGTCCTTTCTGGTATTCTCAAAAAGCCGGGCGTTCTCTATGGCGAGGCTGATAGGCATAGTCGCAGCCCTCAGGATGTCCACTAGATCTTCATCTGGTGTAAACGGGGTGCCGGCCATGACGCACAAAACTCCTATCACTTTCCCTTTTGATTTCAAAGGCAGGCCTGCATAGAATTCTAGTCCTGACTTTTTCTGCGCTTCACGGGTAAACCGCGGGTCTCCGGATGCCTTCTCAAGGATGATGACCTCTCTATCGCATTCTGCAATAGTTCCACACATGCATTCGCCTACCTTCACGTTTTTCTCGCAGAGATCATTTACGACCTCATCGGAAAGATTCTGGAAGGAGACCGGGACCATCTGCAGTGTTTCATCGTTGATAATGAATATGACACCGGAATCTACCCCAATAAAGGGAATAATTTTTCCGAGAACATCGTCAAGAATCGTTTTAAGATCAAGGGACTTGCCTACGGTGAGGGCGATCTCATAAAGGATGGAAAGTTTTTTATTCTGCTTTTCGAGAGTCTCAGTTAAAGAAAGAAGCTCATTCATTTTTTAATATAACATCTTTGGCATTTTCTGTGCTATCCCTGAGGAAGACCATCATTACGGGAGCTAATCAAAGTCGAGGAGGAACTATGGAC
>JBFLXP010000408.1:0-2917 GCA_040757315.1 Nitrospirota bacterium | reverse complement strand
TATGTCTGAGAATCCCGATATGAGTCTTGATCGGTCGATCGATACTCACATTAAGACTGTCCGGCAAAAACTGAAGTCTATTCGCCCGGATGAGGACCCGATTATCACTCACAGGGGGCTGGGATATTCCCTTAAGGACTCCTGATGAATATAAGAACCCGTATTCTCATAGGTATTTTCATAGTTATTGTGATTGGCTTCTCTTTTTTTCTGCGGTGGCTTAGCGCTGATATTGAGCCCGCGTATCGAAAGACAACTGAAGAGTCGCTCATTGACTCTGCAAGAATACTGGCATCCGTTGCCTCAGCGACCGCTGCTAACGGCAAGATTAACACCGCTGCATTCAGAAAAATCTTTAAGGATTACTCTGAACAAAGACATCTTTATGCAAAGATATATGACTATTTTAAAAAAGAATCTGATCTCCGCGTTTATATGACCGATGCTTCCGGCATTGTGATTTTCGACTCTAATGACAGCAGCAATGAGGGCAGAGATTTTTCAAAGTGGTTGGATGTCTTTCGTACTCTCCGCGGCGAGTACGGAGCGAGGACAACCCGCGACACGCCGGGCGATCCATCTTCTTCAGTAATGTATGTCGCCTCTCCGATCATTATCGAGAGCTAGATTTCGGGTGTTCTTTCTGTCGGAAAACCCACTAGGGCGGCGCGATTGTTTACCGAAAAATCGCAACGCAAGATAATGATGGGTGGAATAACTGTGCTTGTATCAATGCTTCTTGTCGTCATCCTCCTTTCAGGCATGATAACCACCCCTATCCGGAAACTCACCGAATATGCCAGGGCAGTTCGCGATGGGAAAAAAGTCGCTCTGCCTAGATTGGGGAAAAATGAGATTGCTGAACTCGGCACCGCTTTTGAGGAGATGCGCGATGCCCTTGAGGGGAAACAATACATAGAGCGATATGTCCAGACCCTTGCACATGAAGTGAAAAGTCCGCTCTCCGCTATCAGGGGGGCAACCGATCTCCTGAATGAAAATATGGCGCCTGAACAGCAGAAACACTTTATAGGTAACATAAGGGTTGAGTCGGAGCGAATTGAATCTATAATCGAGAAGCTCTTACTCCTTTCCTCGCTCGAAAGCAAAAAAACAATCCGGAAGAATGAATTGATCAACTTGTATGAACTTATTCAAAATTTACGCCGAAACCTTACTCCTTTACTTGAAGGAAAACAGTTAGAGCTCGATGTAAGCGGCACTACTTCGTGCAACATCGAAGGGGACACCTTTCTAATAAGCCAGGCTATTTCTAATCTGCTGCAGAATGCAATAGATTTCTCTCCTGTTGGCAGTAAAATAAGTGCTGCCGTATTTAGGAGTAATGACAATTACATTAAAATTGAAATAAAGGATAGTGGTGCCGGAATTCCGAAGTATGCCATTGATAAGGTTTACGAACGTTTTTATTCCCTGAAACGCCCTGATACCGGAAAGAAAAGTTCGGGGCTTGGTTTAAGCCTTGTTAAAGAGATAGTACTTCTTCATAATGGCACAATTGAGTTGAGCAACGTTCCGGACGGCGGCACAAAAGCCACACTGAGCTTCCCAATTAGATATAGCTAACCCCCAACCTCTCAAAAATTATTTCACAAAGTTTTCACATTCTTTTCACCAACTGCACAATTTTTTTTCAAATTCTTTTTCTATAGTTAAATCAAGGACAGCGGTCCAGAAGAAAATTATAGTTTAAGGAGGGTTTGAATATGGCCATGGAAAAAATAAGAAGTTCGGTAGGGATACGTTTAATAGTTATCGGTGTCTTGAGTCTTTTGCTGCTGATTCCTGCCGCGATGATCGAGCGTTTGATCTATGAAAGAGAACGGACTAGAAACGGCGCTGTGGGGGAGGTAAGCGAGAAATGGGGTGGAAATCAATTGCTTT
Organism: Nitrospirota bacterium; assembly: GCA_040757315.1. Classification (GTDB taxonomy): domain Bacteria; phylum Nitrospirota; class Thermodesulfovibrionia; order Thermodesulfovibrionales; family SM23-35; genus JAKLQR01. The sequence continues at coordinate 1,012 of JBFLXP010000408.1, read as the reverse complement.
CGGGTCCGGTTCTAACAATCCCGTTGAAGGAACAACACAAAGATGACAAAGGGAACATTACCACTTCAATTCAATATGCTCATTTCCTTCCGGATGAACTTTCGATTCAGGGAGATGTCTCGCCTCAGATCCGGCGCAGAGGCATTTATGAAGTAGTTCTTTATAACGGAAAATTAAATGTTATGGGCTCGTTCTCCCGGCCTATTATGGATGATTTGGGCATTCAGAATCGGGAAATAATGTGGAAAGATGCCTTTATTTCTCTGGGAATAACGGATATGAAGGGAATAAAAGACACAATTAAGATTAAATGGAACGATTCCGATTTGGCCGCTAACCCGGGGATTAAATCAAACGACGTGCTTTGCTCAGGGGTAAGCACAAAAGTGGAGCTTAATGAAACTGGGAAAACCAATACTTTTTCATTCGCTGTTGACCTTAACGGAAGCCAGGAACTGAAGTTCATCCCTGTCGGAAAGGAGACAAGAGTCGTCGTTTCCTCAAGCTGGCCCGCACCAAGCTTTCAAGGCGGTTTTCTGCCGGAAAAAAGGGAGGTCACGAAAAATGGCTTCACCGCAGAATGGAAGGTTCTTCAGCTTAACAGAAACTATCCTCAGAAATGGCTAGGGAAACATTATGAAATCAATTCTTCGGCCTTCGGTGTCAACCTTTTAATGCCCGTTGACCACTACCAGAAGACAATGCGAACGGTAAAATATGCTCTGCTTTTCATCGGACTGACATTTATGTCATTTTTTGTGATTGAGACTCTTACCAGGAAGCCAATTCATCCTATTCAGTACCTGCTGATAGGCATAGCGATGATTCTGTTCTATTCGCTTTTGTTGTCATTGTCTGAGCATATCGGGTTCGGATACAGCTACCTTACAGCAAGTTTCTGCACTGTCTTCATGGTAACAGCGTATTCGAAAAGCGTACTCTTAAGTAAAATAACGACCACTGTCGTATTTAGTATCTTGTCGATCCTTTATGGCTTCCTATATGTCTTATT